>DASVBS010000014.1 GCA_036375715.1 Longimicrobiaceae bacterium
GTAATTCGTAATTCGTAATTCGTATCAAATCCCCCGCCTATCTCAGCGCCTCCGTCCGGTGCCTCAGCTGATTATGTAGCGATTTCACCCCCGGCACCTTGCGCAGTCCGGTGACGATCCGCTCCTCGTCCTCGGGGTTCACCGTGCCGGTGAGGCGCACGACGCCGTCCATTACCTCCGCGCGGATGTCGCCGACGGGGTGCACCAGGCGGCCCAGCTCGGCGCGCAGGCGTCCCTCCAGTACCGCGTCCTCCACGCGGGCATCGTGGAAGCGCGAACGCGTCTCCGCCATGATGCCGCGCGCCCGGTTGCGCAGGTGACGGGCGGAGGAGGCGGCGGCCTCACCGAGATCCTCGGCCTCGTGCGCGCGGTGGATCAGCCGGTCGCGCAGGAGCGCCCGTCGGCGGCGACCCCGATCGGGGTCCAGGTAGTACATCAATCCGGCCCCCACCATCATCCCCAGCACGAACAGACCGGGATCCCCTCCCTCGACCCTGATTCGTCTCGACGTCATCGTTGACCTCCTGATGAAGCATGCGATTCCGGCGGCGGCCCGACTTCTCCGGACCACGCGCGGGCGAGTAGCTGCCGGACTTCCTCGTCGCTCGTCTGGTCGAAGCGATCGTACCAGATGCCCACCGCGTGGAAGGGCTCCGGGGTGCGCAGGCACTCGACGGCGTCGACCTCGCGCTCGAGCAGGTCGCACGTCTCCCGGGCCGCGACCGGCACCGCTACGATCAGCTCCGCCGGGCCACGCTGGCGGATGGCCGCGGCGGCGGCGCGCATGGTAGAGCCAGTCGCCAGGCCGTCGTCCACCAGCACCACCGTTCGACCGCGGACCTCCGGTTCCGCGCGCTCTCCCCGGTACTCCGTGGCGCGACGCCGTAGCTCGGCCTCCTCCCGAGCCGCCACTCTCTCGATCTCCTCGTCCTCGACGTCGACGATATCCAGCACGGCGTGATTGAGGATCCGCACTCCTCCCTCCGCGATCGCGCCCATCGCCAGCTCCTCCTGGCCGGGCACGCCCAGCTTGCGAACCAGGAAGAGGTCGAGGGGTGCGCCGAGCGCCCGCGCCACCTCGAATCCGACCGGTACGCCCCCTCGCGGGAGCGCGAGCACGAGGACGTTGCTATGGCCCGCGAGACGGCGCCGTAGCCGCTCACCGAGCATTCTGCCGGCCTCGGTCCGATCACGAAAGCGATTCACTCCGCGTCCTCCTCGTGCGGCGCGAGAAGCCGACCGCCCTGCCCCCCATCTATCTTCGAAGGCTGCAATAACCGCTCCGACCGACCGCCTCCCCAGGCTTGCGGCGACCGCTCGAGGGGGGCCAATTTCGGCCGCGCCGCGCGCGATATACCTACATTTTGCTCGAGGTGGCTGCAATGAGCGCCAGCATCCTGGTAGTCGACGACGAACCGGATATCTCCGCGCTGGTGGCCTACCAGCTCGCCCGTGAGTCGTATCGCGTGCGGACCGCTACCAGCGGAACCGAGGCGCTCGAGGCCATCGGGCGGGAGCTCCCCGATCTGGTGGTGCTCGACCTGATGCTCCCGGGGATCTCCGGGCTGGACGTGCTGGCCGAGATCCGCCGTCGGGAGGAGTGGCGCGAGCTTCCCGTGATCCTCCTCACCGCCCGGCGAGACGAGGCGGACCGGGTGGAGGGCTTCAGGCGCGGCGCCGACGATTACGTCTCCAAGCCGTTCTCTCCTCAGGAGCTGGTCCTGCGCGTCGAGGCGGTGCTGCGCCGCGTCCGCCAGGAGCCGCCCAGCCCGTCCGAAGGCAGAGTGCTCAAGGTCGGGCCGTTCACCCTGCACTCGGAGGCGGCGCGAGCCCAGGTCGACGGGCGCGATCTCCAACTGACCCCGACGGAGTTCCGCCTGCTGGAGACCCTGATGGAGCGCCGCGGGCGGGTACAGAGCCGCCGGCAACTCCTGCAGGCGGTCTGGGGAGTGACCGCGAACATCACCACCCGGACCGTCGACATGCACGTGCAGCGGCTCCGGTCGAAAGTGGGCGACGCCGCGAGGTGGATCGAAACCGTCCGCGGCTTCGGATACCGCTTCCGTACCGAGCCGCCGGGAGAACCGGGATGAACCTCCGCGCCGACCAGCGGCTCTTTCTCTCCTACCTCGTCCTCATCCTGGGGCTGGTCGGCGCGCTGCTTCTCGGGATCGACCGGCTGTTGAATCGCGAGCTGCTCGATCTGGTCGAGCAGGACCTGGTGCGCGAGCTGGACCTGGCGGCGGAACTCTACCGCGACGCAGGCCCTACCGGTGCAGACTCTGTCGCCGACCGTGTCGCCGTCCTCACCGGCCGCCGCGCCACCATCATCGCCGCCGACGGCACCGTGATCGGCGAGTCCCGCGCGGATGGGGCGGCGCTGGCGGAGATGGACAACCACGCAAACCGGCCGGAGGTGCGGGACGCCCTGCAGACCGGCCGGGGGAGGATCATCCGCCGCAGCCCGACGGTGGGGGAGAGGATGCTGTACGTGGCTGGGCGCACTCAGGGGGGCGAGGTCGTGCGCCTCGCCTTCCCGCTCACCCTGGTCGACCGACCGATCGCAGCTCTGCAGCGCGGGGTGCTGGTGGTGGGTGTAATCGCGATCGTGCTAGCCGCGATTTTCTCCTTCGCCTTCAGCGTCGCGGTCACGCGGCCGCTGCGGCGGATGCAGGGGGCCGCACGAGCGATGGCGGCGGGCGACCTCTCCGTGCGCCTCAACGAGCAGCGCCGCGACGAGTTCGGAGAGGTGGCGCGTGCCCTGGACGCGCTCGCCGCCGAGTTGCAGCGCCGCGTGGCCGACCTCGAGGAGCAGCGGGCGCGCACTCGAGTTCTCATCGACGTCATGGCGGAAGGGGTCATCGAGCTGGGCCCGGACGGTACCGTGCGCAGCGCCAACCCCGCCGCCCAGCAGATGTTCTCGCTCCCCGAGCGGATTCCCGTCACCACCCCCGAGACTGTGTCGCGGCGCCCCGAGTTCCTGGGCATCGTGCGGCGGGCGCTCGCGGGCGAGCGCGTTCCCCTGACCGAGCTGACCGGAGAGGAGCGCGCGCTGCTCGCCACCGCGCAGCCCCTCCCCGACGGGGGCGCGGTGCTGGTGATCCTGGACGTTTCGGAGCTACGCCGCCTGGAGGGGGTGCGGCGGGACTTCGTCGCCAATGCCTCCCACGAGCTGAAGACGCCGCTGACCGCGATCCGGGGCTACAGCGAGACCCTGCAGGATCCCGGGCTGCCGCCCGAGCTGGTGCAGCGTTTCGCGGCGGTCGTCCACGCCAACGCCGCGCGGCTGCAGCGCATCGTCGATGACCTGCTGGACCTCTCTCGCATCGAGAGCGGCGGTTGGGTGCCACGCCGCGTGGTCGTGGAGATCGAGCCGCTGGCACGCGAAGCCTGGCGCGAGTGCATCCGGGCGACCGAGGGGAAGGTGGAATTCGAGGTGGCGCTGGAGGAGGGTGCGGCGCGCGCCCACTGCGACCCGGCGGCGCTGCGGCAGATCTTCATCAACCTCTTCAGCAACGCCCTGCGGTACACGCCCGAAGGGGGAAGGGTGGAGGTGCGTACTTCCAGAGGCGGAGGGGAGGGCGAGAGCGAGCGGGGTCGATGGGTGAGTATCGAGGTGGCGGATACAGGCAGCGGGATCCCGGCTGCCCACCTGCCGCGGATCTTCGAGCGCTTCTACCGCGTCGATGCGGCGCGCTCGCGCGAGGAAGGCGGCACCGGGCTCGGCCTCTCCATCGTCAAGCACCTGGTGGAGGCGCACGGCGGGACCATCGAGGCGGAGAGCACGCTCGGGGAGGGGACCACGATAAGGTTCACGCTGCCGGCGGAGGACTGAGCGCGAAACCGCGGAGAACGCAGAGGACGGCACAGAGAGGGCCCGGGAGTGAGGTCCTGGATAGCCCCGGACCGACTACGAGGTCACGGAGGAGAGTGTGGGAGTCCGGGATTCACTCAGGCTATTGTGAAAGTCCGGCATTCACTCGGGCAATGAAGTGAAAAGGGGAAAGGTGTTCTCCGCGTCCACTGTGACAACCTCTGCGTGTGTGGTTGTGTCCGCGAGCCCGGGGTGAAAGATTCGCCGTTTTCCAGACATCAATCCGTGACGATCGGAGAGCACGAATGATTCGGCGACCTTTGATGGTGATGGTAGCGGGTGCGGTGCTGACGTTCGCCGGCGGGAGCCCGGCCGATGCCCAGGACACTGACGTGATCATCGGGTCCGAGGCGATCGAGATCGACATTGGAGGGCGGGTTCAGACCCAGTTCAATACCACCACCATTGCGAGCGAGGCACCTTCGGAGATGATCCTGCGCCGCGCGCGCATCGAGCTCGACGTGACGGTGAACGACCTGGTGAGCGCGAGCATCGATCCCGATTTCGCCGGGAACGAGGTCACCCTCAAGGACGTCTACGCCAAGCTCAACTTCTCCCCGCAGTTCCAGCTCCTCGTAGGCCAGGCCTACAAGCCCTTCGGGCTGCTCGAGCAGACCAGCTCCACCCGGATCCTGCCGATCGAGCGTGGACTGCGGGTACGCGGCCTGGAGGCGATGGACGAGTACGCGATCCTCAACGAGCTGGAGTACAGCGATCGCGACATCGGCGTCCAGGTCATGGGAGAGCCCGATTTTCTGCCCCTGGGCTTCAGGTATCAGGCGGGAATCTTCCGGGGGCCGCTGCACGGGGCTTCGAACATCGACGACAGCTACCAGTACGCGGCGCGATTCACCATCCAGCCCAGCGAGATCGTCCGCGTGGGCGCCGGATGGAGCAGCCGCCACTTCCTGGATGTGCCGGTGAACGAGTCCGATCCGTTCGTTCGCGGCCACGCCTTCGAGCTGGATGCGGAGGTGGGGACCTACGATCCGGGACTCCACCTGCTGGGCGAGATCTCCTTCGGCGACGCCAACCCCAGCCTCGGACAGGACTTCTTTGGGGCCCACGGCTGGGTCGCCTGGCGCTCCGAGGAGATCTCGCCCGTGGTGTCCGCCTTCGAGCCGATCTTCCGCGCCAGCTACGGCGACGTCGACGAGGCCGGCGAGACCACCCTGCTGACCCCCGGCTTCAACGTCTACTTCGGCGGCCGGAACCGCCTGATGGTGAACTACGACTTCGTTCTCCTCGGCGACGCGTCCGACGACACCGAGGGAAGCTTCAAGATGCAGATGCAAGTCGCCTTCTAGGCGGGAATTACGGACTACGGATTACGAATTACGAATTACGAATTACGAATTTGCCATCCTGAGCGAAGCGAAGGATCGCATTCCAATACAGTGCTTGCCCGCGATCTTCGGTGGCGCTCAGGATGACGACAGCGCATTTAAAATTCGTAATTCGTAATTCGTAATTCGTAATTTCTCCCACTAACCCTCCGCCTCCCCCCCTTTTACCTCCCCGTCTCAGCGTCGTGACCGATCCGTTACACGCCTCGCGTATGATTCGGCGGCTCGAAGCAGACCTACAACGAGAGACGCCTGATGAATCGAACCTGGACGAGGTGGGTCGCGACGGCGGCGGGGGCAGTCGTTCTCGGCGCTTGCGGGGGGGATGGGGGTGAAGCGACGCCGGGGGAGATGGCGCAGCGGCAATCGGCGGGCGGCGCCGTCTCGCTGACCGGGGCGGGGGCGACCTTCCCCTATCCCATCTACTCCCGCTGGTTCAGTGACTACGCCGCCCAGACCGGCGTGCGGGTGAACTACCAGTCGATCGGCTCGGGCGGCGGCATCCGGCAACTCACCGAGAAGACGGTGGACTTCGGCGCCTCGGACGCGCCAATGACGGAGGAGGAGCTGGCCGCCGCGCCGGGCACGGTGCACATCCCCACCGTCATCGGGGCGGTGGCGGTGGCCTACAACCTTCCTTCGGTAGGCCAACCGATCCGCCTTACGGGCGAGCTGCTGGCGGACATCTTCCTGGGCCAGGTCACCCGCTGGAACGATCCGCGGATCCGGGAGTTGAACCCCGGTCTGGAACTCCCCGCCGAGGACATCCTGGTCGTCCGACGCAGCGACGGCAGCGGTACCACCTTCGTCTTCACTGAATACCTGGCGGCGGTGAACCCGGCCTGGCTACACCGCGTCGGGGTGGGCAAGTCGGTGAACTGGCCGACCGGCCTGGGGGCAAAGGGGAACGAGGGTGTCACCGGCCAGCTCAAGCAGGCGGTCGGAGCGATCGGTTACGTCGAGCAGGTCTACGCCGAACAGAACAACCTGCCCACCGCCGCCATCCGGAACAGCGCCGGCGAGTTCGTGACGCCTTCGGTGCAGGGGGCGATGGCCGCCGCGGCCGGGGCGGCCGAATCGCTACGGCCGGGTGGCGACCTGACGCTCTCGCTGGTGAACGCCGAGGGGCCGCAGAGCTACCCCATCACCACGTGGACGTACCTGCTGCTCCCGCCGAACTTCACCGATTGCGCGCGCGGTCAGGCGGTGGTGGAGCTGGTCCGCTGGATGTTGACGCAGGGCGACGCGACAGCCGAATCGCTCGGATACGCGCCGCTCCCCGCGTCCGTGGAGCGAGAGGCGCTCGCTCGTCTGGATGCGATCACCTGCGGGCCCGACGCGAAGCCGATCGCTAGCGGCTCATGAGCCAGCAGGGCTCCGTTGCGAGTGCAGGCGGCGCCGGTGGAGGGGCGGGCGTCGCCAGCCTGCGACGCTTACTCCCCGTCTGGGCGCGGGGCAACGCGGCCGATACCGCGTACGGGATGGTCCTCCTCCTCTTCGGTCTGGCCATCCCGGTCCTGTTCGGCTTCATCCTCTACCGGGTGGGTGTGGCGGCATGGCCTGCCGCCCAGACCTTTGGCTGGGGCTTCGTCGTCGGCTCGGAGTGGAACCCGGTCGCGGGTGAGTTCGGGGCGCTGCCGTTCATCGTCGGTACGCTCCTCACCTCGGCGATCGCCCTCCTGCTCGCGGTACCGCTCTCGGTCGGGCTGGCCATCTTCCTCACCGAGCTGGCGCCCCGCTGGCTCGCCGGCCCCATCGCCTTCGCCACCGAGCTGCTGGCGGCGATCCCCAGCGTCGTCTACGGGCTCTGGGGATTGTTCGTGCTGGTCCCCTGGCTACGCGAGGGGATCATGAAGCCGGTGATCGGCGCGGTCGGGGCTCGCATCAGCTGGCTGAGCGGTCCGGCTTTCGGCCCGAGCATCCTGGCCGGCGGGGTGATCCTCGCGATCATGATCATTCCCTTCATCTCCGCGGTCTCGCGTGAGGTGCTGGCGGCCGTGCCGCGGGCGCAGCGAGAGGCAGCACTCGCACTCGGCGCTACCCGCTGGGAGATGACCTGGCAGGTGGCGCTTCCCTACGCGCTGCCGGGGATCATCGGCGCCACCATCCTGGGACTGGGAAGGGCGCTGGGGGAGACCATGGCGATCACCATGGTGATCGGGAACACCCCTGACCTGCCCGACTCGATCTTCGATCCGGGCTACTCCATGGCCAGCGTGTTGGCCAACGAGTTTGCCGAGGCGTCGGGCGAGCTCTACCTGGCCGCGCTGATGGAGATCGGGCTGCTGCTCTTCGGCATCACCATCGTCGTGAACTCGGTGGCGCGCTTTCTGGTCTGGCGTGCCGGGCGCCGGGGAGGGAGCTGAAATGGTACGGCTCAGTCGGCGCGCGCGGGGTGAGAGCCGGGGAGGGATAGCCCGATCGCCTCTGCGAGAGCGGCGCCGGCGCGTGGTGAACGCGCTGATGCTGACGCTCACCGGCGTCGCGACCGTGGTCACCATCATCCCGCTCCTCCTGATCTTCTTCTACCTGCTGGAAGCGGGGTTCGGCTCGCTGAACCTGGACTTCTTCACCGAGGTGCCGGCGCCCGTGGGGCAGGCCGGCGGAGGAGTGGGCAACGCGATCCTGGGCACACTGGAGCTGGTGCTGTTTGCCGGCTTGCTCGGCCTGCCGGTCGCCCTGGGCGCGGGCGTCTTCCTGGCGGAGGCGGGGGAGGGCCGGCTGGCGACAGCGGTTCGCTTCGTCGCCGACGTGATGAACGGCATCCCCTCGATCGTGGTGGGAATCTTCGTCTGGGCCTGGCTGGTGGTGTCGATGGGCCACTTCTCGCTCTTCGCCGGCTCCGTGGCCCTGGCGGTGATGCTGGTGCCGATGGTCACACGCACCACGGAGGAGATGATCCGACTGGTCCCGCGCGAGCTGCGCGAGGGCGGATTGGCGCTGGGTCTCACCCGCTGGCGAACGACCATCGGCATCGTGCTACCCGCGGCGAAGAGCGGCATCCTCACCGGAATCCTGGTGGCGCTCGCGCGCGTCGCGGGTGAGACGGCGCCGCTCCTCTTCACCGCTTTCGGCAACCCCTTCTGGTCGTGGCGCCCCGATCAGCCGGTGGCGGCGTTACCGCTCCAGATCTTCCAGTACGCCATCGCGCCGTACGAGGACTGGCACCGGCAGGCCTGGGCGGGCGCGCTCGTGCTCATCGGGCTGGTGCTCATCGTCAACCTGAGCGCGCGATATCTGATCCGTAGTCCTTACCGGGAGCAGTAGGACATGGTGGAAACCCAAATGAAAAGTCATCCAGAGCCGGTGACCGCTCGCCGCGGGACGACGACCGCTCGCCGGGCGGGTGCGGTGACGCGCGAGGTCCAGCCGCCCCCGCGGCCGCTGGTGGAGGCGAGGGGCTTCTCCTTCTTCTATGGGCAGACGCAGGCACTGCACGGGATCGACCTGGCGATCCCCGAGCACCGGGTGACCGCGCTGATCGGCCCCTCGGGGTGCGGCAAGTCGACCTTCCTGCGGTCCATCAACCGCATGAACGACCTCATCCCCGGGATCCGGCACGAGGGTGAGATCCTGCTGAACGGGAGATCGGTCTACGCACCCGACCAGGACGTGGTGGCGCTGCGCAGGCGGGTAGGGATGGTCTTCCAGAAGTCCAATCCCTTCCCCAAGTCGATCTACGACAACGTCGCCTACGGCGCGCGGGTAAACGGGCTGGCCCGCAACCGCCAGGCGCTGAACGACATCGTGGAGCGGTCGCTGCGGGGCGCGGCCCTCTGGGACGAGGTCAAGGATCGGCTGCACCGCAGCGCCCTGGGCCTCTCCGGTGGGCAGCAGCAGCGGCTCTGCATTGCGCGGGCGCTGGCGGTGAACCCCGAGGTGCTGTTGATGGACGAGCCGGCGAGCGCGCTCGATCCGATCGCCACCCAGCGCATCGAGGAGCTCATCTATGAGCTGAAGGAGCGCTACACGATCGTAATCGTCACGCACAACATGCAGCAGGCCGCCCGGGTTTCGGACTACACCGCGTTCTTCTATCTCGGGCGCCTGGTGGAGGTCGGACGGACCGACGACATGTTCACCAATCCACGCGAGGAGCAGACCGAGGCCTACATCACCGGGAGGTTCGGATGAGCGCGGCCACAGCGCCGCGCCACTTCCACGAGGAGCTGGCGCAGTTGAAGAAGCTCCTGCTGGAAATGTCGGGTCTGGCGGAGGAGCAGGTACGCACCTCGATGGAGGCCTTCAGGGAGCAGGATCCGATTCGGGCTGAGGCGGTGATCCTGGCGGATCGCGAGCTCGACGCGATGGAGATGGAAGTGGACGACGCATGCGTCCACCTCCTGGCGCTGCAACAACCCCTCGCCCGCGATCTGCGGCTGATCACCATGGCAATGAAGATCGCCAACGACCTGGAGCGGGTGGGCGACCACGCCGTGAACATCGCCCAGGCCGTGCAGCGTCTTTCGCAAAGGCCGCCATTTTCGCAGTTTCCCGAGGTTGAGGAGATGGCCCGCCACGCCAGCGAGATGCTCTCGGATGCGCTGGACGATTTCGTGCGGAGCGACGCCGAGGGCGCCAGGGCCGTTTGCCAGCGGGACGACCAGGTTGACGCGCTGCACGAGTCGCTCTTCCGCGTCCTCCTGACGCACATGATGGAGGATCCGCGGCGGATCGGGCCCGCGATGGAGCTGTTCCTGGTGGGCCGTAATCTCGAGCGGATCGCGGACCTGGCGACCAACATCGCCGAGGACGTGGTCTTCCTGGTGGAAGGCCGTACGATCAAACACCAGGCGGAGCGCCGCGTGAGCCAGGAGGCGTCTCCGCCCGATTGACCGACGGCGCGACGCGCCGTCGGGGAACCCCGGACCCGCAGCAGCGATGCGTCAGCCCTCCCCTCAACCTCCTTCCGTCGAGGACCCCGTCCAGCGGCTGCTCGAGCAGGTCGTCGAGGAGCCCTCCCCCTCACCACTCCAGCAGGACGGCTCACTACGCGGCCGCTGCGCCATCGTCACCGGCGGCGCGACCGGCATCGGGCGCGCCATCTGCCTGGAGCTGGCCCGCCAGGGGGTACACATCGCGTTCAACTTCCTGGCGACCGGCACGGACGCCGAGGAGATCCGCGAGCAGGCCAAGCAGACCGCCGGCGAGATCGCGCAGCTCGAGGTGCGCGTGCACTCCGAGGAGTGCGACGTGCGCGACCCCGACGCCGTGCGAGGCTTCGTGGACCGCACGCGGCGCATCCTGGGCGGGGTGCACATCCTGGTCAACAACGCCGGCGTGGCGCACGATCGCGCTCTGTGGATGATGACCGACGAGCAGTGGAAAGAGGTCCTGGACACCAACCTGACCGGGGCCTTCTACATGCTGCGGGCGGTCACCCCGATTCTGCGCTCCCAGCGCGATGGAAAGGTGGTGAACGTGGCGTCCGTGCACGCCTTGCGCGGCGAGTTCGGGATCGCGAACTATTCCGCCTCCAAGGCGGGACTGCTGGCGCTCACCCGCGCCGCGGCCGTGGAGCTGGGCCCCAGCAATGTGAACGTGAACGCCGTGGCGCCGGGCTACATCCGCACCACCCGCCTGACCCACGACGTCCCCCCCGAGGTCCTCGACCGCGCGCGCGAGCGCTCCGCCCTGGGCCGCCTGGGCGACCCCCAGGACGTAGCCAACGTGGTGGTGTTCCTGTGCTCCGAGCTGGCGAGGCACATTACGGGAGCGGTGGTGCCGGTGGATGGGGGGCATGTGTTGTGAAGAAGCTAGAAGTTAGAAGCTAGAAGCTAGAATTCTCATCTTCGGGCTTCCCAGCGGCGGCGAGGGGCATTCTTACACAGCAGAGACGCTCTTCGTATCGAGAAGCCGAGGAATGGAATTCTAGCTTCTAGCTTCTGGCTCCTGGCTTCTTCCGCCGGCCCGATCCCTGCAGATTTTCCGAAGAATGGAATTCAAAAATTCTTCTTCTCATTCCCGGCCGCTCCCCGTCACCCTCATTCCCGGCGACGGCATCGGGCCTGATATCACGGAGGCGGTGGTGCGGGTGCTGGAGGCGGCGGGGGCGCCGATCGCGTGGGACCGGCAGGTCGCGGGCATGGCGGCGCTCGACGCGGAGAACACGCCGCTCCCGCAGGCTTGCATCGATTCGATCCGGCGCAACCGGGTGGCGCTGAAGGGTCCGTTGACGACGCCCGTGGGGGTCGGCTTCCGCTCGATCAACGTGGCGCTGCGCAAGGAGTTCGACCTCTACGCCAACGTGCGGCCAGCGCGCACGATCCTGCCGGACTACAGGTACGACAACATCGACCTCGTACTCATCCGCGAGAACACCGAGGGGCTCTACAGCGGGGTCGAGCACTATGTGGGGATCGGGGACGATCCGCGCGCGGCGGCCGAGTCCGTGATGATCGTCACCCGCTTTGGGGCCACGCGCATCCTGCGGTACGCCTTCGAGTACGCCGTGGCGCACGGGCGGAAGAAGGTCACGCTGGCCCACAAGGCGAACATCCTCAAGTACACCCAGGGGCTCTTCCTCGACGTGGGCCGGGAGATGGCGCGCGAGTACGAGGGGCGGGTGGAGTTCGAGGATCGCATCATCGACGCCACGGCGATGATGCTGGTGATGGACCCCTACCGCTTCGACGTCATCGTCTGCGAGAACATGTTCGGGGACATCCTCTCCGACGAGATCGCCGGGCTGGTCGGAGGTCTGGGGCTGGCGCCGGGCGGGAACATCGGGACCAACGCGGCGATCTTCGAGGCGGTGCACGGCTCCGCGCCTGACATCGTCGGCCGTAACATCGCCAACCCGTCGGCGCTCCTGCTCGCCGCGGTGATGATGCTGGAGCACCTCGGCCTGCGCGAGCACGCCGAGCGCGTCCGTAAGGCGCTGGAGGAGACGGTCCGAGCGAGGGAGACGCTCACCCCCGATCTGGGCGGCAGCGCCTCCACCGACGAGTTCACCGACGCGATCATCCGCAGGCTGTGACCGGGGCCTATGACACCAGGCGCTGCGAGAACTGCGGCGTGGAGCATCCCGCGGTGGATCTGGACCCGGGTGGGTGGTGCGCGGAGTGTCGGGCCATCGTGGTGCGGCGCGCCACCCTGATCGCGCGCCTCCTGGCGATCCTGGGATCGCTGCTCGTCGGGTTGTGGGTGGCGACGGTGATCGAGCCGGGCTCGCGCTTCGCGCTCGGCTGGGTGCTGATCGTGGTGGCGGTGTACTATCTGCTGTACAAGCTGGCGCGCCGGGTCTCCTTCGAGGTCATCCGGAGTCGGGGGGTGCGCCCCCGGGCGAAGAGGTGAGTGATGGCGGGCATCAAATCCCCGTGGGTGAACGTGGTGGGTGCGACGATCGGCGGTCTGGCGCTGGGCTACGGGTTGGGGAGCCTGTATAACGGCTTCTCCCTGTACGGCATTTTCTGGGCGGTGCTGGGCTTCGTCGTTCTGGGCTGGGCCATCTTCGACCGGCGGCGGTTCCGCCCGGGAACGCCGGAGAGTGAGGGGAAAACGATCGAGTGAGAAGCTAGGAGCGAGAAGCTAGAAGCTAGAAGGGTGGCAGGCGGGATCGTGCTTGCCGGCCGCTGGCTCGGAACCGGCCTGTAGGGCGCCCCTACAGGCGGGGTTCGTGCCGGAAGATCACCGGGCGTTGCCGACAACGCTCAAAGCAACGTCCCGGCATTTCCGTTCACTCCCTTTCAACAGTATGCCCAGCTTCAACCCACCGGACTACTTCGACACCGAATCCCTCCTCTCGGAAGAGGAGATCCTCATCCGGGACACGGTGCGGGAGTGGGTAGACGACAACGTCCTCCCCGTCATCCAGCAGGCCTACGTCGAGCGGCACTTCCCGCGGGAGCTGATCCCGCGGATGGCGGAGCTGGGGATCTACGGGGCCAATCTGCCGGAGGAGTACGGCTGCGCGGGGTTGAACAACGTTGCCTACGGGCTGATCATGCAGGAGCTGGAGCGGGGAGACTCCGGGATCCGCTCCTTCGCCTCGGTGCAGGGTGCGCTCTGCATGTACCCGATCTACGCGTTCGGCAGCGAAGAGCAGAAGCGCGAGTACCTGCCGAAGATGGCCCGTGGCGAGCTGATTGGCTGCTTCGGCCTGACCGAGCCGGATTTCGGCTCCAACCCGGCGGGGATGGTCACCCGGGCGAGGAAGACCGACGACGGCTGGGTGATCAACGGGGCGAAGATGTGGATCACCAACGGCTCGATGGCCGACCTCGCCATCATCTGGGCGAAGACGGGCGAGCTGGACGATCCGTCGTCGATCCGCGGCTTCATCGTGCCGACCGATTCTCCGGGGTTCACGGCGAGGGATCAGCAGGGGAAGCTGTCCCTGCTGGCCTCCGACACCTCCGAGCTGTCACTGCAGGAGGTGCACGTCCCGGACGAGGCGCTGCTGCCGGGGAGCGGGGGGCTGAAGAGTCCGCTGATGTGCCTGACCCAGGCCCGCTACGGAATCGCCTGGGGCGCCGTGGGGGCGGCGATGGCGTGCTACGACGAGGCGCTCCGCTACGCACAGGCGCGGGTGCAGTTCGACGGACCCATCGCGGGCAAGCAGATCCAGCAGGTGCGCCTGGTGGAGATGCTGACCGAGATCACCAAGGCGCAGCTGCTCTGCGTGCAGCTGGGGAGGCTCAAGGACGCGGGGAAGCTGCGCCCGCAGCAGGTCTCGCTGGCCAAGCGAAACAACGTGAACATGGCCACCGAGGTGGCGCGCGAGGCCCGGCGTCTGCTGGGAGCAAACGGTATCCTCGTGGAGTATCAAGCCATGCGTCACATGGCGAACCTGGAGAGCGTCTATACGTATGAAGGAACGGATGATATCCACGCCCTGATCGTGGGCCAGGACATCACCGGGTACGGGGCTTTCTGACGTGCGCCGAGCCTCCTTTCCGAGGGGGCGCCGGGGGTTGACACCACCCCCGACCTCCTCTAAATTTTCAGATCTTGACTGGATGCACCGCTAGCTCAATTGGCAGAGCAGGGGACTCTTAATCCCAAGGTTGAAGGTTCGATTCCTTCGCGGTGCACTCGAGGGTAGCCCGGCGGAGGGATGCCGGTTTGTGCGCCCGTAGCTCAGCTGGATAGAGCGTCTGACTACGGATCAGAAGGCCGGGAGTTCGAATCTCTCCGGGCGCACCTGAGAAGGTTGAAGTCGTGCTCCTGTGGCGGAACTGGTAGACGCGCTAGATTCAGGATCTAGTGGGCGCAAGCCCGTGGAGGTTCGAGTCCTCTCGGGAGCACTTACGGACGGCAATTTTGAATTAAGAATTTTGAATTTTGAATTGGCCGGCTGAGTGTGGGTCGCTTAGCCGCCTTTCAATTCAAAATTCAAAATTGCCTTGCAGGGCTGCCCAGGTGCTGAAACTGGTAGACAGGCCAGACTAAGGATCTGGTGCCGGAAACGGCGTGGAGGTTCGAGTCCTCTCCTGGGCACTGCGCGCGCGCTCCGCGCGCGAATTACGAAATTACGAATTACGAATTACTCTCCGGAGTACGAACACGGAATGGGTGTGGTAATTCGTAATTGGTAATTCGTAATTGCTGTTTTTCTCGGGTGGCGAGTGAGGATCGCGGCACCTTCGGGGTGTCGAGGAAAGTCCGAGCTCCGCAGGGCAGGGTGCCGGGTAACGCCCGGGCGTCGCAAGGCGACGGAAAGTGCAACAGAGAGCAGACCGCCGATGGCCCTCGCGAGGGGGCACAGGCAAGGGTGAAAGGGTGCGGTAAGAGCGCACCGCGCTCCTGGTAACAGGAGTGGCACGGCAAACCCCACCCGGAGCAAGGCCAAGCAGGGACGAGGAGTTGCCCGCTCCGTCCGAGTCCCGGGTAGGCCGCTTGACGGCGCCGGAGACGGCGTTCGCAGAGAAATGATCCTCCCCGCAAGCGGGACAGAACTCGGCTTATTCCGCCACCCGTTCGTGCGCTCGTAGCTCAGCTGGATAGAGCGTTGGCCTCCGGAGCCAAAGGTCACAGGTTCGAATCCTGTCGAGCGCATTCGGTATCGAGGAACCCCGCAAGCGTCAGCTGCGGGGTTTCTCTTTTTTCCCCGCCCGGTGGTGCCATTCCACCAGTCGCACTCCATCGAGCACCCCTCTACATACCGGCGAACCGGCTGCTTCAGTTCGGGCTGGCACTCATTTTCGGGAGGCCCGCGGCGCTTCGATCGGCAAGATTGTCTGATTCTCGCGGGCCAGCGAAAAACCCTCCAACCGCGGTGCTTTCGTGGTGACCTACGGGGAATTTCATGGTGTCACATCGCAAGGGGGGCGGCCGTCAATTGGAAGGTGCCTGAGATCGGAATACGTACCATTTCTCCCAACGAGGTTGACTGTGAACATTTTCGTTGCAGGGGCCACCGGAGTCATCGGTCGGGAACTCGTGCGCCTTCTGGTGGAGCGTGGCGAGACGGTGACGGGCATGACGCGCTCCGCGTCGAGGCGCGGAGTCATCGAGCAGCTCGGCGCTCGGTCTGTGGTGGCCGATGCTTTCGACGCGGAGGCCGTCCATCGTGCGGTCGCCGCGGCGGAGCCGGACGTGGTCGTCCACGAGATGACGGCTCTCACGCACCTCGGGGCACCGCGCAACCTGCACCGTGACTTTGCGCAGACCTCCCGCCTGCGCACCGAGGGCACGGACATTCTCCTCGCGGCAAGCCAGGCCGTCGGGGTCCCCCGATTCATCGCGCAGAGCTACTGTGGCTATCTTCCCGCGACCCACGGCCCGCTGATCGTACCGGAGGACGAGCCGCTGGACCCGCGACTTGCGGGCGCCCTCGCGGGTGTATTCGAGGCGCTTCAATACCTCGAGACGGCCGTGACGGGAGCGTCTTCGACGGTGGGGATCGTCCTGCGGTACGGCGGTTTCTACGGACCGGGAACGACGTTGTCGCGACGTCCTCCGGGCGCGCACACCGAGTTGGTCCGTAAGCGCCGGTTTCCGATCATCGGCAACGGAGCGGGCATCTGGTCGTTCATCCACGTCGAGGATGCCGCACGCGCCACCGTCGCCGCGATCGACCGCGCGGAGCGGGGGATCTACCACATCTGCGACGATGAACCTGCGCCCGTACGTGAGTGGCTGCCCGAGCTCGCGGCCGCTCTCGGGGCCCGGCCTCCGTTTCGGGTGCCACGATGGCTTGGCCGACTCGCGGCGGGAGAGGCAGCGGTCATCGTGAGTACGGAGGTGTCGGGAGCGTCAAATGCCAAGGCCAGGCGTGAGCTGAGATGGGAGCCAGTCTACAGGAGCTGGCGTGAGGGGTTCCGGCGTGGACTCGGCTGAGTCGGCGTTCGGTACGATTCCGAAAGCAAAGCTAGTCGGAACGCGGTCGGTTCCACGCCGCCCTCAGAAGGTCGGGAGCGCGGCGTCAAGCTCCGCTCGCTCGAGTAGGCGCCCGTTCAGAATCACCGCGTGGACCGAGCCCAGGTTGCCGATGTCATCGAGCGGGTTGGCGTCCAGCAGGACCAGGTCGGCGACCTTGCCGACGCTGACGGATCCGAGCTCCTTCTCCCGGCCGAGGTGCCGCGCGGCATCAATGGTCGCCGTGCGCAGGGCGTCCATGGGCGAGAGGCCGTACCGGCATCCACGAACAATCCCAGCTCGGCGACCACGTCTCCCGGATACACGAAGGGGAATCCCATGAGCTCAGCGGCACCGCGCGAGTGCCGCGAACGCCGGCAGGTGTCCGTTTCTGGCATTCGGCCTTCCCGCGGCCGGACAGCGCGCACCTTAGTTCATCTACTCTCCCGACAGCCCAAGCGGTTGTCCCGCCTTGACTTGTCTCCGCCGGGGGTGCCTGGTACGCAGCTTCCCTCCGCGCCCGCTAGTCCGCTGCTCGCCACAACCGACCGGAAGCGCCGGACGAGCCTTCCCCCTGGGCCCCCTCACCCCCATGGACACTCTCCTGCAGGACCTCCGCTACGCCGCGCGCACCCTCTCCCGGAACCGCGGCTTCACCCTGATCGCGGTGCTCACTCTCGCCCTGGGGATCGGGGCCAACAGCGCCATCTTCAGCGTCGTCAACGCGGTTCTGCTGCGACCGCTGCCGTTCATGGAGCCCGAACAGCTCGATCGCGTCTACAGCACCATCGAGGGGTTCGGTGACGTCCAGGTATCTCCGCCGGACTTCCTGCAGATGCAGCAGGAGAGCCGCGCCTACGAGAGCCTGGCGGCGTTCACCTACTCGTCTCCCAACCTCACCGGCGAAGGCGATCCGGTACGCCTGAACGGCGCCTGGGTGAGCGCCAACTTCTTCGACCTTCTGGGCGTCCGTCCCCTCGTCGGCCGCACCTTCGCCGCCGAGGAGAGCGATCCGGGGCAGACCAACGTGGCAGTGCTGGGGCACGACCTCTGGCAGGAGCGCTTCGGGGGGAGCCCGGAGGTCGTGGGCCGGACGGTCCGCCTGAACGGTCAGCCGTACGAGGTGATCGGCGTGATGCCTCGCGGCTTCGACTACCCCGGCGAGCGGGAGCTCTGGACGCCGCTCGAGTACGGCCCGGAGTTCAGGAGCGACGAGAGCCGGGGATCGTACTACCTCACGGTTATCGGTCGTCGCAATTCCGGCGTCACGCCCGTGCAGGGTTCGGCGGACCTCGCGGCGATCGCGGGCCGTATCGCGCAGGCATTCCCGGACAAGGGACGCTTCGGGGGCAGGGCGGTCTCGCTGCGTAACGAGCTGCTGGGGGAGATCGAGGCCCCGCTGCTGGTGCTGCTCGGCGCCGTAGGACTGGTGCTGCTGATCGCTTGTGGGAACGTCGCCAACCTGCTGCTCGCCCGAGCGGTGGCGCGGGAGAGCGAACTGACCGTGCGGGCCGCGCTGGGCGCAGATCGCCGGCGGCTCGTTCGGCAGCTCCTGACCGAGAGCCTCGTCGTCGCGCTGTTGGCTGGCGCGGTAGGGTTGCTGCTGAGTGTCTGGGGAGTAGAGGCGCTGCTGCTGCTGCGGCCCGAAGGGATCCCACGCCTGGACGAGGTGGGGGTGGACTGGCGCGTGGTGGCGTTCACGGCCGCACTGGCGACCTTTACGGGCCTCGTCTTCGGGTTGGTGCCGGCGTATCAGGTCACCCGTGGCGAGCTCGCTCGCGGCGTGCGGGAGGGTGGTCGCGGCGGGCTGGCTGGACGCGGTGCAAGCCGCATGCGGTCTTCGCTGGTCGTCCTGCAGACCGCGCTCGCGGTGATGCTCCTGTCGGCCGCCGGCCTTCTGATCCGCAGCTTTACGAAGCTGGTCGCGGTGGATCCGGGCTTCCGTACG
>DASVBS010000015.1 GCA_036375715.1 Longimicrobiaceae bacterium
CGCCGGGGCGGTGGTGGTGAAGGACGTACCCGACTACGCGCTGGTGATGGGGAACCCCGCCCGCCAGCACGGCTGGATGAGCCGGCACGGCCACCGGCTGCGCAACCCCGACGCCGAGGGGATCATGGTCTGCCCCGAGTCGGGCCTCCGGTATCGGGAGGACGCAGGGAGGCTGCGTTGCATCGATCTCTCGGAGGAGGAGCCGCTTTCTCCCGAAATGGCGGTGGGCCGGCATTCCTACGACGAGCTGAAACAGCGGTGAGCACGGTCGAGCTGGACCAACCAGATCTCGGGGGAAAGACGGTCTCGGGGCTGAGCTGGCAGATGTTTGCCAGCGTGGTCAGCTTCGTTGCGAGATTCGGCCTCGGAATCGTACTCGCCCGGCTACTTCCCCCCGAAGACTTCGGGATCGTCGGTGTCGCCCTGATCGTCACGGGCTTCGCGACCACCCTCACCGAGCTCGGTCTGGGTCCCGCTCTCATCCAGCGCAAGGAGATCTCCGAGCGACACATTCGCGTATGTGTGACGATCTCGGCTTCGCTCGCGATCGTCACCTGCCTGGTGCTCTACGGATCTGCGGGTGCGATCGCGTCCTTCTTCCGGGATGCTCGCGTAGCCCCTGTGCTGCAGGTCCTCTCCCTGTCCTTTGTGCTCTCCGGGTTCGGGATTACGGGAAGAGCCCTGCTGACGCGACGTCTGGCTTTTCGGGAGTCGGTATTGATCCAGATGGTCGCGAGCATTCTCGGCTACGGCGGGGTAGCGGTCGTGATGGCGGCGCTGGGTTACGGATACTGGAGCCTGGTCGGAGGAACGCTCGCCCAGGCGCTGCTATCCACTGTGCTCACCTATGGTGCTGCGCGGCACTCACTTCGACCCCTCGTCGACAGGGCGGCGATCCGAGACCTTGCCGGCTTCAGCGCGGGCATGTCGCTCACCTCGGTGGTCAACTACTTCGCTCGCCAGGGCGACTACTTCGTCGTCGGCCGGCTCACCAGCGCCGCGAGCCTGGGCCTGTACACCCGGGCCTACACGCTGATGACGCTGCCGCTGACGTTCATCGGCTCCGCCCTTTCCCAGGTTCTATTTCCGAGCGCGGCGCGTATTCAGCACGACCAAGACCGCTTCCGCAGAGCCTATCTGACGGCGTTTGGCCTGTCGGTGGCGGTCTCGCTGCCCATTTCGCTGGGGGTGTCCGTGCTCGCCCCGGAAGTGATCCTGATCATCTACGGTCAACCTTGGGCGCCTGCCATTCCGCTGCTGCAGATCCTTGCGCTCTTCGGCATGTTCCGGATGAGCTACAACACTGCGGCTGCATTCGTTCGTGCCCGCGGTCAGGCCTACCGACTGCTGTTCAGTCAGCTCGTATACGCAACGCTTGTGGTGGGTGGCTCCTGGTGGATCATTCCCAGGGCAGGTTTGATGGGGGTGAGTTGGGTCGTGGGCGGTGCGATTACGTCGATGTGGCTGCTGGTGGTCGTTTTTGCGAACCGGTCAGCGGGTGTCCGAATCGGTGAGTTCGTGCAGGTGCTCGCCTCCTCCGCAGGACCGCCGGTGCTGCTCGCGGGAGCCTTTTACGGCCTGGTGATGGCGATGAGAGCGATCGCGGTTCCGTCGCTTGCTGTGCTACTGGGCGGAGGGTTGCTCTTTGCCGGAACAAGCCTGGCGTGCTTGTACTATCAGGCCCGCCGCGTCGGCCACCCCGCTGTGGATTCACTTCTGACGCGCATCCACGGTTTGGTCTCAGCGGTTTCACACCGCGGCCAACGGTTTTCCAGAACAACCGCAAATTAGTTTCGAGCTTCCCTTGCCGTGCGAACGAATCTCGCAGCCAACATTCATTGTTTCCACCGGCCGTGCCGGCTCCATGATGCTGGCGAAGGCACTTGCGGAGCTGCCGGGAGTCCGGTCTCTCCATGAGCCGGAGCCGCACCTCGTCACGGAGGGCTATCTCCGCTGGGCGGGCAGGATGAGCTCCGAAGAAGCGGCTCAGCAACTGCGCCTGAAACGCTCGTCGTTGATCGATGAAGCTCGCAAAGCCGGTGAGATCTATGTGGAGAGCTCACATTACTGCTCTCATCTGATTCCAGAGCTGGCCAGGGTTTTCGACGCGAAGTTCGTGTTCCTGCACCGTGATGCACGAGGCTTCACCAGAAGCGGGTTGGCCCGACCACATTGGTATCCCGATTTCGATGCTGTCGAGCGCCTCAAGACGTTCGTCCGGAGACGGTTCGGAGTTCAGGTCGGCAATTTCTGGCACGACCACCGGCTCGAGCCTCCCGCGGAGCTCGACACCCGTATGAAGAAGATCGCATGGCTCTGGACGGAGATCAATCGAGTCATTCTGCGGGATCTGGCGACCGTCGAGGACGATCGCAAGTTCGAGATCAGGCTCGACGAGGTCGGCCCCGAAAGGCTAGCGGAGCTGGCGCGATTCATCGGATGTGACTTCGGAGAAGCCGATCTGAACAGGATGGTCGAAGTCGCCGAGCGGAAACCCAACAGGAGAACGAGCGCTCCGCCAGAAGACGACGAATGGGACGAAAGCGCCTTTCTGGCGATTACAGCTGAGACGAGCCGCGCCCTCGGCTACGACGAAGAGCGGGTGTGAATAGCGCGATGAAGGAAGATCGTAAACGACGTCTGTCACAACGTCCGCTCCCCGCCGAATTGAAGCTCGGCTCTCAGTTTGAACCGGTCGAGCGGCTGATCACTTCCTCTACCAGCCCGTGGGCGGTGTCCGCGGACGCCGCGCAGGTGCTGGCCCGCCTGGTGGTTGCCGGGAACCGCAGGAGGATTCTCGAATTCGGAGCGGGCGTTTCGTCCCAGGTGTTCGCGGCTGCACTCCGCGAAATCGGTGGAGGGTCGTTGACGTCGGTCGAAGAGCATCCGGAATGGTGTGAGGAGGCGTGGGCGCAGGTGCAGGCCGTCCCGGGGGTGGATTCGATGCTCGTCGCCTCCAGAGTTCGCCTCACTATCGACCGGAGAGGTGTTTACTTCGGCTACTCGCGGCGGGATGAGATCATCCGCAGAGGGCCATTCGACCTGGTGTTTGTCGATGCCCCTTATGGAGCCATGGGAAGGGATGGGGCGCTGCACGCTTGCTTCGAGGCCCTGGCTCCCGGTGCCCTGATCGTGCTCGATGATTCGGCTCGTGACCGCGAGCAGGGTGTCTTGCGCCGCTGGTTGTCGATCTATCCCGGACTGGACGTCATGGCGAACGATCCCGATGTCGCTCGCGGGCTTTCGATCCTTAGCTATGCGAGCCCTGGCAGCGGTAGGCCGTCATTTTCACTCGCCGCGTGGACGAGCGGCGCGCTGGACCTCCTTCAATCAACCGGGGCGATCTGGCGCTATCGGAGGCGAAAGCTGGAATGGAGTTGAGAAGTAGTCTGCAGGAGCTGAAGGTGTCGACGGCGCAGAGCTGGATGTCCCCCTCGCACGAGCCGGGGCTCGTCTCGGTAATCATCCCTACGTACAACCGGTCTGGCCTGCTCCTGGAAGCGCTCGATTCCCTGGCTCGACAGACGTATCGCCCGATCGAAGTGATCGTTGTCGACGACGGATCGAGTGACGATACCCCCGAAGCCGTGGAGCGATGGATAGCGGGACTCGTATCGGGGGATGGCCTGCGCGTCCGTTATCATCGGCAGATCAACAAAGGCGCACCCTCTGCACGAAATCGTGGTCTGATCGAGTCCAGGGGGGAGTTCATTCAATTTCTCGACTCCGACGATCTGTTGTCGCCGCGAAAGATCGAGCTCGGCGTCGCGGCACTCGTAGAAGATCCTGAGGTAGACCTCGTCTATGGGCCGACGGAGCTGGTCGGCGCGGACGGAGCGGCTTACCCGGGACTCGAGACCGATGATCCGCAGCTTGTTCTGGAGGCGGTGTGTGTCAAGTCCGTCTGGACGATCATGGGTCCGCTGTATCGTCGGGGGCTGTGCGTGGAGGCCGGCCCCTGGCTGGAAGAGCTGAGCTGCTGGCAGGATAGGGAGTACGCCCTCCGCATACTGGCAGCCGCACCGGAGCTTCGTTTCGTTCCAGACGCAGTCTCGTACTACCGCCTAGGCCACGGCCCGAGCATCGGAGACAACTGGTCGCGCAGCCTGCGTGATCTGCGCAGTATCCGCCGGGCCGTGGAAGCCGCCGCACGCACCATCGAGGCCGGATGCGGCCTTACCCCGCGGATGCGCGAGAGCCTGGCCCGTCACCTGGCCCACGCAGGGCGGCTGCTGGGGCAGCTTGGAGAGGTGGAAGAGGCGAGGGCGGCGTTGCGAAGCGCCGAGGCGCTCGCGCGAGGAAGCGCCTACGCCCGCACCGTCTCCCTCCTGCGCCTGATCACGCGCGTGGCGGGATTCCGGCTCACCAACCGCGGCATCGCGCTTCGCGCCCGGCTGCGGGGGCGCGCTGCGGGTGTGGCGGCTTGAGCCTTGGGCGGGCGCATGTCCGGGACCCTCTTCCTCTTCACCTACACCTATCCCTACGGGACGGCGGAGACTTTCCTGGAGACGGAAATCCGCTACCTCGCCGCGGCGTGGGAGCGGGTGGTTGTGCTTCCCTCCCGGATTGAAGGTGAAAACCGCTCCGTGCCCGCCGGGGTCGAGGTCGAGTCCAGACTGGCGGAGAGGCTCGCTCGCGCGCATCGCCCGGCCGAGGTGGCGGCGATGGTGCTCGATCCGGCGTTTCGCGCAGAAGTCACACGTCGTCCCACCGTGCTGGCGAGGACCGGCTACCTGCGCCGGCTGACCGGGCAGGTCGCGCTTGCGAGGAGCACCGGCCGCTGGATCGAGGAGCGCTTACTGCGCGGCCGGGACCCCGCCCGGACAGCCCTCTTCTACACCTACTGGATGAGCCAGGCCGCCTTCGGCCTCGCGCGCCTGAAGCGATCGGGCACGCGGCTCGTCTTCGTGACCCGCGCCCACGGCTACGACCTCTACGCCGAGCGCCACACCCCTCCCTACCTTCCGTTACAACGCGAGATAGTGGCGCGGGCGGACGCCGTCTTCACCATCTCCGAGCACGGCCGCTCCTATCTGGCGTGGAAGTATCCTGAACATGCCGGCCGAGTGGAGGTGTCCCGACTGGGCGTGCTCGATCCCGGCATGACCACCCCCGGATCCGTCGATGGACGCTGGCGCGTGCTCTCCTGCTCGGGGCTGTTGCCGGTAAAGCGGGTGGAGCTGCTGGTGCGCGGCCTGTCGGTGTTAGCCGCGCGCAACCCGGACCGGGTCATCCAGTGGGATCATCTCGGCGACGGGCCCCTTCGCGCGCGCATCGAGCAGGAGGCGCGGGAGCGGCTTCCGGACAACGTGGAATGGACCATCCATGGACACCTCCCGAACCCGGCGGTGATCGAGTACTATCGGACCCGGCCGGTCGACGTTCTCGTCAACGTGAGCGAGTCCGAGGGGATTCCCGTGTCGATGATGGAGGCACAGAGTTTCGGGGTGCCGGTGGTGGCCACCGCCGTCGGCGGCGTGCCGGAGATCGTGAACGCCGACAATGGCGCCCTGCTCCCTCCGGACGCGGATCCCGCGCAGATCGCCGACGCGATCGAGCTGGTCTGCCTCGAGTCCACGTCTGACGCCCGCATTCGTCGGGCGAGCCGGGAGAGCTGGCGCGAGCGGTACGATGC
>DASVBS010000016.1 GCA_036375715.1 Longimicrobiaceae bacterium
CACAGACCTCGTGCTGGTCCAGTGGCCGGCGATGGATGCTCACGCCCCTGGCCTCGTTCCAGGTGCGCCGCCGGCCGGGTGTGGGGTCGCTCCCTGCGCTCCGTCGGCTCATCGCGTGGTCCTCGGGGTGTAGAGCGAGCGGCAGGAGGCGCAGTATTGCCGGGTGATGCGCCTGCCCGTGAGCCGCAGGGCGCTCCCGACCGCGGGTTTCGTGCAGAGGGGCGTGCCACACTGGCCGTGGGGCAGATGCTGGCCATCGCGCACCTCCCAGACGCCGCTGGCCTTGCGTTCGCGGGAGAACCGTGGGGTCTGCATCGTCATACCGCCACCTCCTGTGGCACCGGCGCTTGCTGAATCAGTGCGGCATCCTCCGTGGGATCGGCGAGCAACACGAGTTGGTGCGGGTCCGGCTCGGGCGGCGGTGGGTCCGTGCCGTCGTCGCGGTCGTCGCGCAACTGCCGCCACGGACAGTCATCGGGATACGACCACGCGCTCCGCTCGCCGTACTTCGCGGCGACGTCGGGGTCGCGTCCCCAACCGAACACCCGCGCCAATTCGGGCGTCACCATTCCCAGAAACCCGGCGTCGGGCAGCGCGCAGTCGTCCTCGTGGTACACATCGGCCGTCCAGAAGCGGCAGCGGTGACAGTTGCGGTCGGCCCAGATGTCCCACTCGCTGCCGTTGCTGAACGTGTGAATCCCGGCGTGATCGGTCTGCGTGAGCAGGTTGCGCTCCGTCGCTTCGGCCAGAGTCGGCGGTTTCATGGCGTCGGCTCCGGGGAGGGAGAGGCGTCAGGCAACAATTCCCACCGCTGCCGGGGTTCGATTCGGTGCTTGTGTGTGCGCTCGCGGTTCGGTCGCTCCCACGTGTGCGTCGCTGGCGGCGTCGCGGGCTGCAGCCCCAAGGCGCGGAGACTCGCGCCGCTCTCCCGCGCGAGCGTGTACGTGACACACCGCGCGTAGCCCATCGCCTGCGCGATGCGGCGACAACGCTGATAGAGCCACGAACACACGTCGTCGCTCCCATCGGTGGCCAGCCGCGTCACTTCGCACGTCCGGCCATTGTCGAGCAACCGAGCGACGGGCCGTCCGATGATGGCCACACCGCACAGATCCACGGCTCCCGGACGCTGCGCACCGATGGCACAGATACCACCGTGCGTCGGCCGGGCGTGCCGATGCCAGCGCGCCACGTAGCGGTTGGCCTCCCGAATCGTGATGGGCACGAGCTGCAACCGGCTCATGGCGTCGGCTCCGGGGAGGGAGACAGCGGGGGTGTGTCAGGCGGAGCGGCATTATACGCATCGAAGCTCCGCAGCGCGGTGGCGATTTGGAGGTCGTTGAACATCTTCGGCGACAGGTGCACGCGCACCTTCCCCGTGGGCTTGAGCTTCGCTTTCCGTGTCGGCCCCCAGGTCGAGCGACGCAAGGGAGTGGAGCGGGACAGGGTCATGCGACACCCCCGAGATTCAACACTTCCTGTCGGCAACGCTCGGCGGCGATCTCGCAATACCGCTCCTCGATCTCGATGCCGATGGCGCGACGGCCCGCGTCCTTCGCCGCCTTCAGCGTCGTCCCGCTGCCTGCGAAGGGATCTACGATCGTCTCGCTCTCGCGCGAGGCGCGGCCCACAATCCACGACATGACGCGCAGTGGCTTCGGGCAGGGGTGGCCGTTCTGCTCTGATGGGCCCACGAACGTCCAGCTATTGGGACGAGAGCCGCGACCATCGGCCAAGTACGGGTCCGCGCCATAGTACAGGAGCGGAATGAGGCCACTAAAGCCCCATCGGGTGCGGGCTGCACCCGATGGGAGATAAATGCAGCCGATGTCGGAAGCGCGAAGGAACGTGAGCGTGAGGTTGCCACGCGGGTCAGCCAGTCCCTTTCGGAGTCCGGCGACGCTGAACGCCTGACAGGGGGTGCCTCCGACCACAACGTCGGGTGCGAGTGCGGGCCACGCGGCATGGCGGGTCATGTCCCCCAGGTTGGGCACGTCGGGGTAGTGGTGCGTCAGGACCGCGCACGGGAACGCCTCGATTTCGGAGAACGCGAGTGCGCGCCATCCAAGCGGTCGCCACGCCACGGTCGCGGCTTCGATGCCCGAACACACGCTCAGGTATCTCATCGCGCCCCCTCATCCCGCCCGCTGGCCCCACCCACCGGGCGGGAGCGGAACGCAACGGGCGAGAGGTACAGTTTAGGAACACTTTCGGGGGCGGATTTCGCTGTTTCGCCCCCGCCGATGTCACCGCTGGCGCGCGCTTCTCCTAGGGGAATGCGCCGAAACTGCGCACGAGCCGCACGTTTGACAAAGAAGCGGTCGTCGGTTCGATCCCGACCGCTGGCTCTCGGTAACCCGTTGCTACACCGCATGATGCGACCCGCTGTCCCGCCATGTTTCGCGCCGAGGTACATTCTGGGAACACTTTCGGGTGTGCGCCTCATTCCTCCTCCCCCTCGAGCGCCGCGGCCGCAGTCACGATCCGCTCCACCTGCCGCCGGTCGTAGTGCTTGAGCATCTTCGGGTCGCGGTCGCCCACGTACTCGAGCCCCAACATCAGATTCCCGGTGCGGCGACCCACGTCGCCCACCACCTTGCGCCGGAAGCCGTGGAACGCCCGGTAGTCCCGGTGCCGGACCTTCGCCCGGGCCTCGAGGGCGCGCAGCATCGTGTGCATGCTCGAGTAGCTCACCGGCTGCCCCTTCCGGTTCTGCGCGAACAGGACCCAGTCTGAGCCCGCGAGCGCGGCCGGCCGACTCTCCGCCTTCCGGTCGCGGCGCACGCGCCCCAGCGCGGCGTTCAGGCGCCAGTAGCGGGCCGTCTCGAGCGCCGCCACCATGTCCCACAGGAGCGGTCGCGTGAGCGCCACGCCCTGCTTCTGCCACTCCTTGGGCCAGGTCACCGTGCCGGCGTCGGGGTTGATGTCCCGCCAGCGGAGATGCTGCACCGCGTTCATGCGCTGGCCCGTGCTGTGGCAGATCAGGAGCAGGACCGCGAGCCGCCAGCGGCGGGGATGCTGCGGCTCGAGCTTGGCCAGCAGCTTCCGCCAGTCGGCGGCCGTGTACTCCTCAGGCTCGAGCACCTTCGCGTCCCGGGGCTGCTTCCAGCGGTAGACGGCGAACACGCTCCCCGCCAGCAGCTCCCGCGACTGGCCCCACTTGTAGACCGTCCGCGCCACGTTCACGACCTGCCGGATCTGGTTGATGACGATGCCGGCTTTGGTCGCGGCGGTGATGAACTGGTCGATGTCCAACGCCTTGAGCCGACCGGCCTCGGCATCCCTCCCGATGTACTCCTCCCATTTCCGCCAGCGGTCGCGGTAGCTCACCTGCGACTTGTGGCGCAGGTTGGCCCATGCGGGCGAACTCACGTAGGCGTGCCAGAGGGCGCGCGTACTGATCGGCGCTGGCCGCCCCTGCTCCCGGCGGGCCTGTTCCCGCTCGTCGCGAAAGGTCTCCGCCCAGGCGACCGCTTCCTCGCGCCCCTGCCGGTCGTGCGGGAACACGCGCTTGCGCGGCACGCCATCAATGTCCCGGTACAGCACTTCGACGCGAGCCCGCTTCGTGTCCACGAGCACGCGCACCCGGTCGCCCCGGCGGCCGCCGGTATAGAGGGTCGTGCGGGCCTTCCGTGGCCGGGGCGTGGTCACGCGGCGTCCTCCCCTCGAGCGGCACGCCGCGCGTCGGCCCGCAGCTTGGCCAGGTCAGTCCGGTGGGGCACGATGAGCGCCCGGTACTCCCGCGCCCGGCGGTTCCGCGGGCTCCAGCGCGCGAGCCCCTGCCGTTGCCACGCGCCGAATCGGTTGCGCAGGTAGGCGACGCCCTTGCCGCTCCGCAGCATCGCTTCCTGTTCCGAGAGCCAGGAGCGGTATTCCTCGGTGGCGTCGTCCACGTCGTTGCACAGACGCTCGAGCGCGTCCGCAATGGCGCCTTGCCCGTGCTTGCGCAGGACGGCGGCCTCTTCGCGGGCGTCGGCGAGTACCTGTTCCAGCGGTCGGGTCACGCGCCTTTTATCTCCCCTCGGCGATAGCATTGCGTGGTCCCTTGGGTTTCCGGGTGTCCGCGAGCGGGAGTTCGCCGTCCTCCTGTGCCGCGAGTTCCTGGTCCTCCCGCAACCGCGCG
>DASVBS010000017.1 GCA_036375715.1 Longimicrobiaceae bacterium
TGGGTGAGGGTGAGCAGGTTCTGGAGCATGCGGTAGGCGTGATCCCCGTCCAGGAGGCGCGCCCAGAAGTTGATCTTCCAGGCCATCGACCACCCGGTCCCCCCATCGCCGCGGAACTCGAGGGAGGTACGCGCGGCGTCGAAGAGCTCGGGCGTGGCCGGCGTGATCTCGGAGCCGGGGTGCAGCCCCCAGAGGTGGGAGACGTGGCGGTGCTTCTCCTCGGGATCGTCCCGGTCCTCCAGCCATTCCTGCAGCTGGCCGAGGCGCCCGATCTGGTTGGGGGCGATCCGCTCGCGCAGGGCGAGCAGGGTGTCGCGCAGCGCGGCGTCCACACCCAGGATCTCGCTCGCCCGAGCGGTGTTCGCGAACAGCTCGCGGATGATCTGGTGATCCATGGTGGGGCCCATCACCAACCCGCCCAGCTCGGGTGAGTTGGAGGGGCCGGAGATGAGCCAGCCCGTGCGCGGATCCTCGACCAGGTAGTCGACGAAAAAGAGCGCCGCTCCCTTCATCAGCGGATAGGCGGTCTCACGCAGGAAGTCCACGTCCCCACTGTACTGATAGTGCCACCAGAGGTGCTGAGTGAGCCAGGCACCCCCCGTCGGCCAGATCCCGTGGTTGGAGTTGTTGATGGGGGCGGTCCCGCGCCAGAGGTCGGTATTGTGGTGCAGCACCCAGCCACGGGCGCCGTAATGCTCGCGAGCAGTTTTAGCGCCGGAGGCTGCCACCTCCTTCAGCATGTCGAAGAGCGGCTGGTGGAGCTCCGGGAGCGCGGTGGGCTCCGCCAGCCAATAGTTCATCTCGGTGTTGATGTTCACCGTGTACTTGCTGTCCCACACTGGCTCGTTGCTGTCGTTCCAGATCCCCTGCAGGTTGGCGGGCTGGGTGCCCGGCCGGCTGGAGGCAATCAGCAGGTAGCGGCCGTACCGGAAGAGGAGGGCGGCGAGCGCCGGATCTTTCCCTTCGCGGAAGTGCAACACGCGCTCGTCCGTGGGAAGCGAATCGGGGGCGGGTCCCAGATCGAGCGAGACGCGTCGGAAGAGCTCCTGGTGGTCGGCGACGTGCGCCTCGCGTAGCTCCTCGAAACTCCGCGACCGCACAGCTGAGATGGTGCTGTCGTTGCGGGCGATCGGGTCGGCCGAGAGATCCCTGAAGTTCACGTAGTTCGTGGCTCCTGCCAGGATCACGGTGGCGGCGTCCGCCCCGCTGACCGTGACCAGCGTGTCCCCGATCTCCATCCGTCCCCCTTCCGGTCGTACCAGCAACCGCGCCTCGAACTCGATCCCTCCATCCTGCACCATCCCGCGCATGGAGAGCTGGTCACCCCCGACAGCCCTGCGGTACGACCAGCGGAGCGCGCTCGCGGGCGAGAGCTGGAAGTGCAGCGCGCCCCGGCGGTCGGCCGAGAGCCGCACCACGATGACATTGTCCGGATAGCTGGCGAAGACCTCGCGCGTGTAGGTAGTGTCTCCTACCCGGAAGCGGCTGGTGGCGATGGCGCGATCGAGGTCGAGCGAGCGTCGGTAGTCGAAGATTTGAGCCGAATCGAGCCCCGGGAAGGTGAGGTGGAGATCGCCGAACGCCTGGTACGCTCGCTGGCGAAGCGGCACGCTCATGAAATGGACGCTCGCGAGCTGCTCCGCCTCTCGCTGCCGGCCCGCGAAAAGGAGCTCGCGGATCCGGTCCAGGTACTTCCGGGCGCCTGGGCGATGGTACTCGTGGGGGTAGCCGGTCCAGATCGTCTCCTCGTTGAACTGGATCCGCTCGTGAACCGTCCCCCCGAAGACCATGGCGCCCAGACGGCCGTTGCCGACCGGCAACGCTTCGATCCACTGGCTCGCGGGAGTCGGGTACCAGAGCGTCAGCGAGTCCGCCACGCTCTGGGCCGCGAGGGGCCCGGCCGGGAGAGCGGCCGTGGCGGAGAAGAGGAGGCCGAAGACGAGGCGGGAACGGTTCGGGATCATCGGGCTGGACTGGGATCGGCTGAGTCGCGGCGCGCACCGGCGGACGGCGTCGGTGTCGGGATCTGGGTGACAGGGTGACAAGGTGAACGGGTGAAGGGTGAGGGCAGCTCGAGGAATTCGCTCCCCACTTTGCGTCGCGGCGGTCCGTCTGTCCACCTTGCGGCCGGTTCGTACCGCTGGAATACGTGCGCGGTCTGCGCTGGTGAGGCTATGTTGCTCGCATCATCCGTCATCCCGATCGATGCCTTGACGCCGCGACGCGAAAGAGCGTGCCTCCGGCAGACAATGATGCTCTCACTGCCCTCGATGCGTCACCGACTCTTGCGCGGCACGCACAAAAAGTTACCTCTTCGATACGAAACCGTGCGAGTGGCGCGGTAGCTTGCCTTCCGTCTCCGGCGGGATCCCCGTCCGGACCCACGTCCATCCCCTCCGAGCCTGACGATGAAGACTGATCTGGAGCGACTGATCCTCTCGGGATCGAGCACGCGGCGGGAATTCCTGGCGCACTCGGCGAAGCTGACGGCGGCAATCTCCCTCGGCGGCCTGCCGGGGATGCGGGGAGACCGCGGCTATCGAATGGCGAGTTACCCGTTCACCCTGGGGATTGCCTCCGGCGATCCGCTGCCTGACGGGTTCGTCCTCTGGACGCGCCTCGCGCCGGAGCCGCTGGAGGGGGGTGGGATGCCACCCGAGCGCGTGGCCGTGCAATGGGAGGTCGCGCGGGACGAAAACTTCCGCGTGATCGTTCGCAACGGGTCGACCGTGGCGACGCCCGAGCTGGCTCATGCCGTCCACGTGGACGTGCGGGGGCTCGAGCCCGGGCGTCCGTACTGGTACCGCTTCATGGCAGGCAACGAGGTCAGCCCCGTCGGACGGGTCTTCACGGCCCCTCCGGCCAACTCGAGCCTGCAGCAGCTGCGTTTCGCCTACGCCTCCTGCCAGAATTACCAGAACGGGTTCTACACGGCCTGGGCGCACCTGGCGGACGAGGACATCCAGCTGGTACTTCATCTCGGCGACTACATCTATGAGAGCGGCATCGCGGAAAATGCGGTGCGCCCGCACAACAGCCCGGCGGTCGAGACGCTCGAGGCGTACCGGAACCGCTACGCCCTCTACAAGACCGATCCGAACCTGCAGAGGGCGCACACCCTCTTCCCCTTCGTGGTCACCTGGGACGACCACGAGGTGATGAACAACTACGCCGGCGATTACGCGCGCGGCTGGGCGATCGGCGCGCTCCTCGCTCGCCGTGCCGCTGCTTACCAGGCCTACTACGAGCACATGCCGCTGCGCGAGCCGGCCCTACCGCACGGCGCCGACCTGCAACTCTACCGGCGGATCCGCTACGGCGATCTGATCACCTTCAACGTACTGGACACGCGGCAGTACCGCTCTCCGCAGCCATGCAACGACGGTTGGCGCTCCGATGCGGCCTGTCCCCAGGCGCACGATCCTTCCCAGACCATGCTCGGTCCGGAGCAGTGGCAGTGGCTGGAAGACGGGCTGACCAGCTCCCGCACGCGGTGGAACGTGCTCGCCCACGGTGTGCCGATCGCGCCCACCGGGCGTCCGGGCGACGACGGCCTGGAGCAGAGCATGGACAAGTGGGCGGGCTACGCCGCCGAACGCGACAGGCTCCTGCGACTGCTGCACGACGCCCCGGTGCGCAATGCGATCAGCATCGTGGGGGACGTGCACCAGAACTGGCTCTCCGAGATGAGGACGCAATTCTACACCGACGATGCCCCCATCGTCGGAGTGGAGTTCGTGGGCACCTCGATCACCTCCGGCGGCGACGGCGTCGACCGGCGTCCGGAGACCAGCGAGCCGTGGATCGCCGCCAACCCGCACGTGCTCTTCAACAACTCCCAGCGCGGCTATGTGCGCTGCACGGTGACGCCGGAGCGATGGGTCACCGACTACCGGGTGGTGGAGTATGTCTCGCGGCCCGGTGCCCCCATCAAGACGCGGGCGTCGTTCGCCGTGCAGGACGGCGTGCCGGGAGTGACGCCGGTGTAAAAGACATAATTACGAATTACGAATTACGAATCACCAATTACGAATTTTGAATTTTGAATTTTGAATTGCGAACGGGGTTTCCTTTGCGGCCTCTGGTGAAGCCTCGGTGGCCTCTGCGGTTTGACTAACTGGTTGCCGATCTGCTGACGTGCTGGCGCGTTCGCTGCGGGGGTCTCTGGCTGGTGGAAGTCAGCTGACGGGACACCCCGGGGCGTGCGTGCGATGACTACACGAGCGAGGGTCGCGGCGGGAACGGTGGGCGCGCTGGTCGCGGGTGGGATCGCCGCGGCAGGCGCGGGTCGCGCGGCGTGGGAGCGCGAGAGCGCTCGCGCGGTGGGGCGGCTGCGCGCGGCGGCGACGGCGGCGAGGAGGTTGGAGTCGGAGACGGGATCGGTCTCCGATCTACCGGTTCCTCCGAAGCCGGTACGCCGCTACCTGCGCTGGGCGATCCCGGAGGGAGCAGGGCCGGTCCGGCTCGCGCGAATCCGCTGGCGAGGGGAGTTCCGGATGCGACCGGGTGCGAAGTGGGCACCCTTCTCCGCCTACCAGGAGTACAGCCTGCGCCCGCCCGGCTTCGTCTGGGACGCGCGCATCCACCTCTTCCCGGGGATGACCGCGCGGGTGCGCGACGGCTATCTCGCCGGCGCCGGCACGGTCTCCGGTCGCCTGGGCGGCGTCTTCCCGCTGGCCCACGCTGGCGGCACCCCGGAGATCGCGCAGAGCGCGCTCGCCCGCTGGCTGGGCGAGGCCGTCTGGTTCCCGACCGCCTTGCTTCCTGGAGGTGCGGTCACCTGGCAGACCATCGACGATACCTCCGCAAGGGCCCTGGTGGTGGACTGTGAGGTTCGCGCCGAGGGAGAGTTCCGCTTCGGACCCTCCGGCGAGGTCTTCTCCGTCCGAGCGATCCGCTTCCGTGACGTCGGTGGACAGCCAGTGGCAACGCCGTTCGAAGGAAGGTTCGGCAGCTACATGTCGAACGACGGCTTCCACATCCCGCGCGAGGCGGAAGCGGCGTGGCTGTTGGAGGATGGAGCCTTCGTCTACTGGCGGGGGCGCGTGGCGGAAGTGGAATACGAGGGTTGACGAACCCGATCGCGCTATGCTCCGCACCCCTCGCCGCACGGCCGCGGCGAGGAGGCACGGCAGGGATACCGAGGCCCTAGAGGTAGGTTGCGCCCCCAAAGGAGCGAACGTGAGGCGATTCGGGTGAGGCGGGCGGTTCGAGACCGCTGCCGCCAGCGGACCTCACGAAGGGGACGTCATCGCCTGCTCGAAGGTCTCCCGATGATTGCGGAGCCAGGTCTCGAAGGTCTGCACCTGCGGGTAGAGCTCCCGAGTCCGCTCCAGATCGGGCGTGCGGTCAGGCACGAGCTTGCGGTAGTACTCGAACATGTTCGCCACATCCTGAGCGCCGGGGAAGCCGAGTGCGGCGAAGTCCTCGCGAGGCATGTGGGCGTAGCTCACCGGCCGCCCGGTGACTCGCGACATCGTCGCCGCGTACTCGTCCGGCGTCAGGTAGTCCCCCACCAGGTAGAGCGTCTTCCCCAGGAATTCCTCCGGCCGCTCGAAGATCACCGCCACCACTCCGCCGACGTCTTCGGCGCCGATCCCCGCCAGCGGTGTGTCACCCTGCGGAAAGCTGAAGCGGTAGGTGCCGTCCTCGACCCTGCGGGGCGCGAACCAGGCCAGGAAGTTGTCGAAGTAGTACGCCAGGTGGACAAAGGTCGTCGGAAGGCGAAGGCTGCGGGCGTACTGCTCCATCTCCGCCTTGATGTCGAAGTGCGGCACGGGCAGCTCGCCCCGGGTCAGCTGCGATACCGAAGGGAGCGTGCTGAAGACGAAGTGCCGCACACCCGTCGCGGCCGCGGCATCGACCAGGTTGAAGCCGTGCTCGCGCTCCCCCTCGAAGTGCTCCCAGAAGTTGGTGACCCCGTAGACGCCGTAGCACCCCTTCATCACCTCACGCAGGCGAGGTGGATCGGCGAGGTCCGCCTGTACCACCTCCGCTCCCCGCTGGCGCAGCGCCTGGGCAGCGGGAGAGCTCGGGTTCCGCGTGATGCCGCGCACCGCAAAGCGGCCGCGTTCCAACAGGTGCCGTGCTACGCTCCCACCCTGCGCCCCCGTGGCACCGGTCACCAGAATGGTCGGACGATCGTTCTGATCCGTGATATGCGGCATCGTCACCTCCAGTAGTCATCGAGGGTGGAAGGGCGGGCCAATGGCAATTTGGGCTCGGTCTCAGCCCTGCTGATTGGCCGTCGCCACCTGGTGGTGCTCGCAACTCACATTCGGGTTGAACTGCTCGAACGTCCCCCGCGGATTCTCGCGGTAGAGCCAGACGTGCAGGTCGTAGTGAGGCGCGAACATGTGTGCCTCGTCCAGATCCGTGCCAGGGTCGTCTACCATCCGGTTGAACACCTGACCCTGGAAGGACGGCGGATCGCTGTGGCCCGCCGCTTCCCACGCCTGGATGAAGACGAGATTCTCCACCCCGATCAGCTCGAGCGTGCCGTCGGCCTG
>DASVBS010000018.1 GCA_036375715.1 Longimicrobiaceae bacterium
GCGCCCGGATCTCGGGTCCGTGCTCGCCCAGAGTGTCCAGCGGCACGTTGTAGGCTCCGCGGATGTGCACCGCCTCGTGCTCTCCAGGGGTCCGTACGTCGAGGAGCCGGACGTCCGGCCGCTCGCGCAGCAGCGCCTCCAGCTCGTCGGGCCGGATCACCGGCGGAATGGTCGTGGTTGCTGCCATGGATCTCGTCTCCTGTCCAGGTCCTCTCACTCTCGGGCTCGCCGGGAGGGCAGCCCCTGCATGCTGTACAACCATACAGTAATGTTATCCGCCTGTCAACTTATATGCTCATATGGGCGATTGGTTGAACAAATCACGCCGTGGGTGTATGCTTCTGGATCCCATACCCGGCCCCATGGCGCCGGGGAAACGAATCAGGAGGAGCTCGATGGAACGACACGACCGACAGCCGCCGGCCGCGCTACCGCGCCGGGGCTTCCTCTCCCGTTTGAGCATGGCCGCGGCGGGATTGCTGACCGGGGGCGTCGCGACTGGCGCCGGGACGGCGGCCGCGCAGCACGCATCCGCCCGCCCGAGCCGCACGCTCCCGCCGGAACCCTGGCTGGAGCGGCTGGACGGCCAGCACGGCCAGATCTTCGACGCGCCGTCCCTCGGCGGGGGGAAGGCACTGCAGCAGGCCCGCAATTACCTCGACGCGTACCGCGACGCCTACGGCCTCGAGAGCGACGCGATCGACGCGGTGATCGGCGCGCACGGCAGCGCGGTGCCCCTCGTCTTCCACGACACGGTCTGGGAGAAGTTCGGCCTGGGGGAGAGGTTCGACGTCCGGGACCCCCGCACGGGCGCCCCCGCGCACCGCAACGTCTTCGCGCGCGGGGAGGAGATTGGTGTCGTGCCGCCGGACGCCTCGGTCACGGCGCTGCAGGAACGCGGGGTGATCTTCCTGCTCTGCAACAACAGTCTGAAGCGGCTCACCACGACGCTGTCGCAGGCGGGCTTCGGTGAGCAGGAGGCCGTCCGGGCGGAGCTGCTGGAGGGGTTGCTGCCGGGCGTCGAGGTGGTGCCGGCGATGGTGGTGGCGCTGAACGTCGCGCAGGAGAAGGGGCTCTCGTACGTCTACTCCGGCTGAGCCCGAGCGGGACAGTTTGGACCGAGCTGGACCGGCAACGGGGGGCGGGGCTGGGCGGCCCCGCCCCCCGTCACTCCTGAGGCGCCGGACTCGCTACCGGGCCGCCGTGGTGCTCGCCGCCTGGAGTTTCGCCCGGAGCGGGTTCTCCGGGTAGCGAGGGTAGTACACGGCGTCCACCGGTGCGCCGCCGGGGTAGTCCTCGGCCTTGCCCTCGTAGACCGGCCGCTCCTGCGCGTTTATGTAAGCAGCGATGTGCTGCGCCTCTTCGTCGCTCAGGATACCCGGCTGCGTGAGCGGCATGGCGTAACGGATGTATCCAGCAAGGGTGTAGACGCGCGCGGCACCCGCACCGTCATTCCACGAACGGGGACCCCAGAGCGGGCCGGGCTTCACACTCTGGAGGTCCACCCCCTCGCCGTCCATGCCATGGCACGCGGTGCATTGCTGGGTATACAACTCCCGTCCTCTTACTGGGTCGAGCTGGTCGACCGCGATCAGATTCTCCTCCGCAATCACGTTCTGCCCTCGCCACTCCGGCGACTCCCCCACCGGTTGACCTTCCGAAAGCCAGGAGATATAGGCTGAGACAGCGAGGAGCTCGGGGCTGTCGTACGGCGGTGCCTCCCCGTTCATGCTGCGCAGGAAGCAGCCGCGGATGCGATCCTCGAGGCTGAAGAGCCGGCCTTCCCGCCGGCGCGGCTCCGGGAAGGTGGCGGCGATGCCCGTGTACGGCAGGGCGCGGAATCGCTGCCCCGCGTTGAGATGACAGTTGCCGCAGGAGAGGTCGTTGCCCACGAACCGAGATGCGTGCTCCGGCGTGTTCTCGACGATCTGGAAGCCGAGGCGGATCTGCGCTGCCAGCAGGGAGTCTTCCGGGAGCGAATCGCGGGCGGGATCCTTCACCAGGGCGTTCACCTGATCGAATCCAGCCTCGGCGGGCACCAGCGGGACCTCGCTCGACGCCGGTGCCGCGGCGGGGTCGCCGACCGGTGCCTCGGGATCGCCACCTTGATCGTCGCCGCCGCCGCACCCCACCGCGAAGAGCGAGGTGCTCAGGACGGCGATCCTGAGACTCTGGGGAAGTCGCATCGGTGACATCGATATCCCTCCTTGCGGGGCAGGCGAAAACGGGTGAACCGCCTCTACCTCGTGTTGCACCAAGTGGGCCGTCTCCGTCCTGGAGGTGGCCGCGCAGGAGGGGCGGCGGCCCAATCGCACATCGTGACGTCCGCCCGTCCGCAAGGTGGGGTATGTGGGGTATGAGTTGAACCTCAAACCGCGCGAATCAGGTTCCGATCCTTCGTGACGCCACACGCGAAAACCCGCTGTTTTAGCGGTCTTTCACGAGATCGCCCGCCGTTTCCTCTCTATGGGGTTCAGGGGGTCGCCGGTTCAAATCCGGCCGTCCCGACTGGTTGGAGGGTGAGGCCCTGCAACGGTTTGCGTTGCGGGGCCTTACTGTTTTCCGGAACCTCCTGCTATGGTTTCTGCTATGGGCTCCCGCTGCTTTCGGGGCTCCGTGACGACCTGTAGGAGCATCGCCTCGTCCGCCTGCTGGTAGCACATCTCGAGGCTCCGCGTGTCCAGCCAACCTCCGGCCTCGGTCACGCCCTTCACCGGCAGGTGCTTCGTTTCGGTCGCCCACTTCCGGCGGTAGGCGTGGAATCCGAGCAGCTTCTTCCCCGGGTCCCGAGTCCGCCGATCCACGTCCCCGCAGTCATCCCTCGGGCAGTTCCGCTGGTCGTTTCCGAGAGCGGTTCCGCACTTCGGGCACGAGTACCCGTACCCGGCGGCTCGCTGAGCCCGCTCGTGGAGATCGCGCGCGTGCCAGCGCGTCCACGCTCTGGAGTGCTGCCCCGCCCCCGCCTCCGGCGCTGGAAACAGGGGCGTGTCGCCGATGGCGGGATCGCGATCGAGCAAGAAATCGTGGGTACCGATGAGCGAGGACGCGCGGCGCCGCCGCTCGGTCTCGGGGGGTTGTACGTGGTCCCCTGGGTGAGCGTCAGCTATAACTTCGATGGCGATGACGTGGTGATCGGCGGACAAGAGTTCACCCGCAGCCCGGTGACCATTTTCCCGACCGTGCACCTCGGCTGGCGATTCTGATCAGCTGAATTGGTTCCCGTTCGACCGACGGCCGGACGGGAGCTTTGGGTCGCATTCAGCGGACATCCTATCCATACACTCTCAATCCAACGCGAGCATGTTTCTCGGACACTACGGACTGGCGCTCGCTGCCAAGCGGATCGCACCTGAGACGTCATTGGGCACCACGATTCTGGCAGCGCAGTTCTCGGATCTGCTCTGGCCGATCCTGCTACTCCTGGACCTCGAGCAGGTCCGCATCGCGCCCGGCCTCATGGCGGCCAGCTCTCTCGATTTCGTGGACTACCCAATTTCGCACAGCCTTGGTACGGCAGGGGGGTTAGGCCTGGTCCTCGGGCTCGGTTACTTCGCGGTGCGACGCTCCGTCCGCGGCGCCACCCTGGTCGGCGGGCTCGTGGTCTCCCACTGGTTCCTGGACCTCCCGATGCATCGCCCGGATCTCCCGCTCTGGCCCGGATCTGAGATCGTCATGGGAGCTGGGCTCTGGAACTCTATCGCCGCGACGCTCGCGATCGAATTCGCGATTCTGGCCCTCGGACTCGTCCTATACGTGCGCGTCACTTCAGCGAATTACCACATCGGAAGATGGGCACTGTGGGCCTTCATCGGAGTGATCGTCGTGTTCTTTCTCAGCGGCACCTTTGGACCTCCGCCTCCCAGCGAACAGGCGCTTGCGGTCGGGGGCTTGGCTCTTTGGCTCTTCGTTCCGTGGGGTTATTGGATCGATCGACACAGGACCGTCCGATGGGCGGAATCGCGTTGACCCCGGAAGAGGTCTTTGCCGAAGGTGTCGACAGCTTGACCATGAAGGTCCGGAAAATTGCTCCTCAACTGAGGAGGTTTTTATGCCTAGGTTGAAAGAGCGAAGGCAGAGAGCCGGCGTTCGTCCGGTATTTCAGGGGGGCCCTTCGGAGCCGCTCGAGCCCACCTTCGGTGTCGTGCACCCCCTCACCTTGTCACCTTGTCACCTTGTCACCTTGTCACCTTGTCACCTTGTCACCTTGTCAAAGAAGGGATCGGTAGGCGGGGCCCTCACAACTCCACCTCCTGCTGTCCCTCGCGCAGCGGCGCGCTCCGACCCTCCCACTCTAGGACACCAGTGACGCCGGGCGGGAGCGTCACGGTGGCATGGAGGCCGCGCGCCCCGACACGGCGGAGACTCACCACCAGGTCGCCGGCGGGGTGGGCGACGGTGCCCTCGGCGCGGCGGAGCGGGCCGAGGGCGGGGGCGATACGCACCGTCCGGAAGCCGGGGGAGGCGGGGCGCACGCCGAGCACGGTGGCGAGGAGCTCGTAGTTCGGGTGCGCGCTCCAGGCGTGGCTGTCGGAGCGCGTGGGCTCCGGGTGCTCGGGGGTGGTGGTGAAGCCGAGCGCCAGCATCGTCTTCCAGGGCTCCAGGCGCTCCAGGTAGCGGTCGGCGAGCCCCACCTTCCGCATCGCCTCGTCGACGTAGAAGCGGAAGTAGAAGCTGGCGGGGACGAGCGTGCTGTCGCTCAGCACCCGCTCCATCACCCCGCGCTGCTGCTCCTGCGGCAGCAGGTCGCCGAGGACGGCGAACACGTTGGCGTGCTGGCTGAAGCTGTCCCCGCCCGGTGTGTCGGCCAGGAGCCCGCGCCGCGCGTCCCATGCCCGCGCGCGCATCGCGGCGGCGAGCGAGTCGGCCAGCGCGTCGTCACGCGCGCCGAGGACGGGCTCGCCGAGTGCCCGCTCCAGCTCGGCCATGCGCCGTAGCGTGTAGGCGTATTGCGCGGTGATCACCACCGAGTGGCCGTCCTCCGCGCCCGGCGGCACGCCGCGCGGGAAGCTCGGCGCGTCCACGTAGTTCCACCACGGCATCGGGCCGAGCAACCTCGTGTCGTCGACGTGGCGGCGGTACCAGTCGAGCACGCCGCGCGCGCCGGGCAGGAAGCGCCGCACGAACGCCGGGTCGTCCCGCAGCATCCAGTAGTCGTGCAGCATGTCCACCCAGACGAGCGAGTAGGGCGGGATGATCTGCCCCAGCTCCGATGGGTAGCGGCTGGCGGTGATTCCCTCCGGGATGCGGGAGTCGTCGAAGAGCTCGATCGCGTTGCGCACCAGGCGGTCGTCGCCCGCGACGTAGAGGGAGATCAGGCACTGCAGGCGCGTATCGCCCACGTACTGCAGCTGCTCGTAGTAGGGGGTGTCGAAGTACGTCTCCCAGGCGTCCAGCCGCGCTGTCCGCCAGTTCATCTCCCACATCTGCTCCAGCCAGGGGAGGTCGCTCGAGAAGCGGCCGCGCTCGCGGAACGGGTAGGCGGTGAAGATGCCGTGCAGGTCGTGGATGCGGAGCGGCTCCTCCGCCGTCCGCACCTCCAGCTGCAGGTAGCGGAAGGTGCGGAAGGTGAGCGCCCGGAAGCGCCGGTGCGCGCCCCCGTCCAGCGTCAGCTCGTGCCTCACCCCGCGGATCGTCCGGCCCTCCGCCTCGTCGCGGTGGCCCTTGCGGCCCGCGGAATCCACCGCCGCCTCCGCGAACGTCATCGTCACCACGGCGTCGCGCCCGCCGCTGGTCTCCAGCACGGGATAGGCGTTGGTGACGTACGTCTGGTCGAGCAGCAGCACCGCGCGCGTCCGCGCAGGGATCACCAGGTCGCCCGCGCCGCGCAGGAAGGCGTCGCTCGCCTCCACTCCCTCCGCGCGCCGCAGCCGGGGGATGCGCTGGGGCGTCTCCTCCATCTGCGGGATGTTGCGCGGCACGAGCTGCCAGCCGCCCACCTCGCCGTACGGGTGGCTGCCGCGCGGCAGCGCCCCTCTCTCAGTGCCCGCGCGAAAGGCGAACGGGCGCGCCGCGGGCCAGCCGGAGTCGTCGTACTCCGCGTCCTCCCAGCCCCACGGGTAGCGGCGCGCGTCCAGCGCCTCCCCCGGGGTGGCGGCGTAGTAACCGCTTACGTCCTGATCGGTGACGGGCACGGGGCGGTAGCCCTCGTCGCGCAGCACCTTCCACTCCGGCCCGGTGTTCACCACCGCCTCGCGCTCGCCCGCCCCCTGCACCAGGAAGGCGGTGCGGTAGCTGATCTGCGCCACCGGGCGGTAGGGGCCGTAGTTCCACACGACCGCAGCCAGCACGTTGCGACCCGCCCGAAGCCACGGCGCGAGGTCCACCGTGTCGTAGCGCCAGTGGCTGAGGTCGGCGCGCGGCGGGCCGGAGGAGACGGCGTCCCCGTTCACCAGCAGCCGGTAGCGGTTGTCCGCGGAGACGTGCACCACGAAATGCTCGGGCTTCTCAGCCAGCTCGAACGCGCGGCGGAAGTGGTAGACGCCGAACGAGTCCCCCGGCGCCTCCGGCGGCACCACCCACGTCGCGCTCCACGGCCGACGGAGGAGGGCGGTATCCGCCGCCGCGGACTCCTGCGCCCGCGCGGACCAGGGGACGAGGAGGAGCGCCGGGAGGAGGCATGACCGCAACCGCAGCACCGCGCAAACGCGCATCGACGGACCTCAGGTTGGGGGAAACGGATGACGACGGGCAAGCGACGGCCCCTGCAACCTCGGTTGCAGGACTGTCGCGCTTCCAGGATCAACAACGCGGCGCGATCGCCGCCCGAACCTCAGCGGAAGATCCGCTGCGCGAACTGGTACAGGTCCTGGCTCCAGACCTGAAAGTCGTGACCACCGCCCGGATGCACGTGCCAGAGGTGGGGCACCTCGTGCGCCTTGAGGTAGGCATGGGTGCGCTGGCTGATGGGGAAGAGACCGTCCGCATCGCCGCAGGAAATCCACAGTAGCTTCAACATCTCCCGCGCCTTCTGCGGGTCGGGCACGAGCTCCTCCGGCTGGCGAGTATTCGGCGCCGAGGAAAAGCCTCCGATCCAGGCGAAGCGGTCCAGGTTGCCCAACCCGAAGTTGAGGGCCTGCCCGCCCCCCATCGAAAGCCCGGCCAGAGCGCGACTCTCGCGGTCCGTTCGGACCGGGTACCGCTGCTCGATGAACGGAATCAGGTCCACGAGGAGATCCTGCTCGAACCGCGCAAATGCGGGCGCCGTGGCCATGACGTTCCCCTCAGCGCGATCGTTGGGCTGTGCCCTCCCATTCGGCATCACCACGATCATCGGGACGGCCCGGTCCTCCGCGATCAGGTTGTCGAGGATCGCCTGTGGATTGGCGCCCCGGTGCCACTCTTCCTCGTCCCCACCGATCCCGTGCAGCAGGTACAGGACAGGGTACCGCTGGTCGGTGGAATAATTCGGCGGCAGGTAGACCAGCGCGCGGCGGACGGTGCCCACCGTCGTCGAGGTATACTCGACCGTCTCGATCCGCCCCTGGGGGACCCCTTCACGAGGCTGGTTGAATCCTGCGGGAGCGGGAGGCGCGATCGGCCGGTCGTCCGGGCCGAGGACGATCGGCTCACGACCGACACCGCCGCGCTGCGCGACCGCGACTTGGGGCCCGCCCGCAACAAAGGCGAGCAGTAGACCCGCCATGAACCTGATGACCGCAGATCGATGCGACATCGTAAACCTCCGAGGGGGCAGAAATCGGGATCGCCGCCATCGGTCGATCGCCAAGGAAGGGCACAGCAACGCTGAAAGTGGCGGCGGACGGGCTCTCCCTGCAAGGAGGACGAACCGTCTCGGAAGGTTCCCGGCACGCTTCGCAAAGAATTCCCGACCGCACTCGAATGGCTGAGGGCGTAGGCTTCTCGGGACAGCGGATCCAGCGGTTGGTTCGCTCCAGGGGGCGATGGCCGGTCAAGGGCATTCTTCATGTGTTCATGAAGCCGGAGTAAGTTCTTCCGGAGCTCTCCCTGCACTCGAGTGTCAGCCGTGATACCGGGTCAGCCCCCGAAGCGCCGTCGAGTCCGGGCCTCGCGCGTAGTAGCCTCTTTGGGAAGACCGGCCCCGGCCCAGCGGCAGATCGCGGCCTATTCTTCCTGCATTCCGCGAGGCGTGAACCGGTACTCGACTACGTGCCGCTCCCCGTCGATTTCTTCTTCGTAGGCTCCAAGCACGTAGCCATCTCCCACCTCGAAAACAGTGAGCTCCGCGGGTATCTCGAGGAAGAACACATCCTCGCCGTCCTTCACGATGACGGACAGGTGTCCTGCGGAATGGCCGGGAGTCGGGACGAGCTGCACGTCACCGTCTCGAGTGATCCGGTGGCTGCCAGGGAACTGGCCTACCGCTTCATCGCCGAAATCAACCAATCGAGGGGCGAACCATTCTGGCCAGCGATGCGGGAGGTAGCCACGTGCCCGGCCGAGCAGCCCTCGGGCGACTCCATACTCCGCCCGCGCGAGCAGGATCTCACTATGGGGGAAGTGATACAACCCACCCGCGTGGTCGGTGTGCAGGTGGGTGAGCACCACCCAGCGCACGTCGGCCGCAGAAATCCCGATTTCTCTCAACCGCGGGCCGATCTCCTCTTCCGCCTCGACGTCCATCCGGACCCGAAGCGGTAATAGGGATGCCAAGCCGGGAAGTAACCCTTGTCGCCCGTCTCCTCGAGCCGGCGGAACAGTGCGAGGAGGCTCTGACTACCGATGGGTTCGTCGGAGACACCCGCTTTGACTCCCCGCATCATCTTCTGATCAGCCAGCCCAGCCTGTGCGAGCGCTCGGTATGTTCGTACTCACGCCCATACAGGTTGCAACTCGGCGGAAGCATCTGTTTGCTTGACTTCGCCGCCTTGCTGCCGCTCTGTGTGCAAAGGTAGGTCCGGCCACCGTCCCCCTCCTCTACGCCCGCTTCGCTTCGAGGCTACCCGCGCCATCCTCTCCGCGAGGCCGCTCATGACCGTCCGCCCTGATCAGCTTCGTGACATCCGCATCGATAATCCGACGCGGTGCGACATCACTATCCTGCGCGGGACGCTACAGAAGCTCCACGTCTTTGTGGACGAGAAGGAAAGGCGGCGGGCCGAGATCGGCAACGACGCGTAGCGCATTGCAGGCGATCCAGGAGCGGGCGCGAATCAAGGCGGACGGCCTGTCGAAGGACGGTGCGGAGCCAATGCATAAATGCAGCAGTGCCTTTGAATGGGGGGCTCATGAGTAGGGCAATGCCCGCATTGCTGGATACCGTTTTCCAGCAGGTCGAAAGCCAGGTCCAGTTCGGAGACGCCAAGGCTTCCTTGCTGGTAGCTGGAGACGCAGTGCTAATCGCGGTTGGTGGCGGGGTAATTGAACTCGTTGCGGATTGCGTCGATCATGAGTTCAACATCAGCTGTATGGCTCATTCACCGAGCCTTGCCTTCGCGAGTGCAGCGATGGTCATTCTGCTCTTCGGGCTGGTGCTGGCCCTGCTTGCGGCCCGCCCAGCCAGGATTCACTCCAACCCTCCAGAAGACCTTTTTCTACTGAGCCACATTGCACGAATGGACAGAGATGCATTCACGAGGACGTTTGCCGACGCCGCCACCGAGGACGTTGTTCAGCAAGCGTTGAGCACGATCCATGGGAAAGCGACATATGCGAGCCGCAAGTTTCTTCTGCTGCGGCGATCGATCGATGCGACTTTGGCAGCCATCGGATTAATGGCAGCTGGCGTCGTTGCTTCCTTTTTGTAAGGGCCCGCAACACGGAACGGAACGCCGCTTTTGTGACTCGGGACGGCCCTTAGCTCCGATTTCCACACCCTCCCGTCCGCCATCGCCGAAGTTTGCTCGACCGGCCGTGGAACGAGTCCACCAACGATCCTGAACCGGTTCGGCGCCCCTCCGCGATGCGTGTGCCATGCGGCCCGCCACGGGACTTACGGCCAATCATCTCACCAGCTCAGACGGCACGATCGGTTCGCCCTCCCAGTACCAGGTGTCGCCCTCCTTCCAGAGGACGCGCGACCGGCTGCCGGGCACGTGCGGCGCCGGATTGTCCGGAATCCAGCGTGCAAGATCCCGGATCACTTCCGCGTATTCCGGCTTTCCGGCCAGATTCGTGATCTCGTCCCGGTCGCGGTAGAGGTCGTACAGCTCCTGCGAACCATCCGCGTAGCGAATGTAGTGGTAGCGCTCCGTCCGGACGGCGGTGTTGCCCGGGTTGCTGTCGGTCATTGCCGGATGGTCCCGCGGGGCGGTCGGATCCTTCAGCTGTGGTACCATCGAAATCCCATCCAGCCCGCTCTTCGGAGGAAGGCCGGCGAGCTCCACCAGCGTCGGGTAGAGGTCCATCAGATCAGTCACTCGGGTCGACCTCGCCCCGCGCGTGATGCCCGGGCCAGCGTAGATGAGGGGGATATGGGTCGAGCGCTCCCAGAGCGTGTTCTTGCCCGTCAGGTCCTTCTCGCCGAAGTGGTACCCGTGGTCCGAGAAGACCACCACGATCGTATTGTCTGCCAGCCCGTTCCGCTCGAGCGCGTCGAGCACCCGACCGACCTGCGCGTCCATGAAAGAGATGGCGGCCAGGTAGGCCCGCACCTTCTTTTCCCACTCACGGTTCTCGAGCAACCAGGAGAGCCGCGGCTCGGGCAGACGCCAGTTCAGGTACCACGCAAATTCCGGCACATCCTCCCGATCCCCGGGCGGAGCCGTCGGCAGAACGGGATTCTCCGGGTAGAGGTCGAACCACTTCTGTTCGGCGTAGTAGGGAACGTGGGTCGCGACGAACCCGAGGGCGAGGAAGAAGGGCTGCGTATTTCCCGCGGCATGGATGCTGTCCAGCTTCTGCACACCCCAACGGGCGACGTGATAGTCGATGTGCAGCGTGTCCGTCCCCGGCGGCGAGACACCCCAGTCGACGGCCTTGAGATCCACCGGCTCGATGGGCTCCTTCACCAGCTTCTCCGGCGGGGACCAGCGCCGGGACAGGTTCGCCGTCTCCTGGAAATCGGCGTCTCCGTAGCCACCGTGGAAGATCTTCCCGGCCTGCATGGTCCAATAGCCGTGGGCCTGGAAATACTGCGGGAGCGTCACGACATCCTTCAGCGCCGGCACGGTGCGGAAGCCGGGCGCCAGCCCATAGACCCCGGTCGTCGTCTCCCGGAGTCCGGTCAGGAAGGCGGTGCGCGACGGGTTGCAGAGGGGGGCCGGGGTCTCGGCGTTCAGGAAGAGCGTGCCCCGCGCGGCCAGGCGGTCGAGGTTCGGGGTCTTCACCTGCGGATGAGTGCCCATCGCGCCCATCCAGTCGTTCCAGTCGTCGACGGCGACGAAGAGGACATTTGGGCGACTAGCGTCCGCGTCCTGAGCGTGCACCATCCCCGCCGGGAGGAGGAGAGCCAGGAGGACAAGCGCCGACAGCCGCATCAGCCACGGGACCGGGTGTTCAACATCGGACATGTTGTCTCCGTCGTTTGATCGGAAGAGCGAGACGCCGTGCGCAGCCCCAGCCGCGTCCCACTGAATGCATGGAGGCCAGGCTTCTACCACCCCGGATTCTGCTCGAGCGCACCATTGGTCGCCGCGATCTCCTGTGAGGGGATCGGCAGCAGGATTTCCGTTGGCTCGATCAGGAAGAAGCCTTTGAGCTCGGGGTTCTTCGCCCAGGTCTCCTTCGCCCAGGCCTGCATCACTTCGTAGGCGACGCCGAAGCGGACGAGGTCGAGCATGCGGTGACCCTCCCCGGCCAGCTCCACGGTGCGCTCGTTGAAGATCGCGCGGCCCACCGGGTCGGTTTCGAGGTAGGTGCCGGCCAGGAGCGGGTTTGCCGCGACATGCGCCAGGTCGATGGGCGCGAGGCCGGCACGCCTGCGCACCCGGTCAACGTACTCGATCGCCTTCGGCCCGTTGCCGAGCCGCCATTCGGCCTCGGCGAGCGAGAGCAGCGCGTCGGCGAAGCGAAACAGGATCACATTCCCGGCCTGTTGACCCTGCGCGTTTACGTACTCGGGCCAGACGAACTTCTTCAGCACCGCCTTCGCCGAGTCCACCGCCGGATCTGTCCACCAAAGGATGCTCGCCTCTTTGCGCGCGTCACCCGGTTCGTAGCGGTCGACCAGCTGCATCGATGCGAGCATGTCGCCGCTCACGCCGACGCTCGCGGGGACGATCTGCCCGCGGGAGTTGTACGGCAGCAGGTCGCCGACCAGGCCCATGTCCGGCTGACCCGCCACCCCGGCGCCGAACTGAAGCTCGAATATCGACTCCGCGTTGTTCACATTCCCGGGGTCGAAGACGTCCCGATAGTTGTCGAGCAGCCGGTACCCGTAAGGCGAAACATCACCCGTCCCCACCACAATGCCCAGCGCCGCGGCCGCCTTCTCGTAGTCCTGCGTCAGTAGGTACGTGCGGCCCAGCAGAAACTCCGCCGCACCCTTCGTGGCGCGCCCCGGCTGCGGCCAGCTCACCGGCAGCTTGGCCACCGCATCCTGTAGATCCGCGACGATCTGCGCGTAGACCTCCTCGACGGGCGCACGGCCGGAGGGCATTGCTTCTTCGGGCGACTTGACCTCCGCTAACACCAGCGGGACGGCACCGTAGAACTGCACCAGGTACCAGTACGAGAGCGCCCGGATGAACTTCGCCTGACCGATGATCTGGTCCTTCTGCGTCTGGTCCTCGAAGGTCACCCCGTCAACGCGGCTCAGGATGGTGTTCGTCTGGGCAATGGTGTGGTAGGCGCGGCTCCACTGGTCGGCGAAGTAGGCGTTCGACGGCGCCGCGTACCACTCCGCGATAGGCTTGCCCGAGGGGCTGGTCGATAGGCGTTGCGGATCCGTGATGCAGCAGTCGAAGCGCAGCTCCGTGATCGTCCGGTAGGCCGTGTTGGCGATCCCGGCCTGCGCACGGAGCCGGGAGTACGCACTGTTGATTGCCGATTCGAAGTGCTCCGGCTTCTCGTAGTAGGTCTCGGTAGTCGTGAACGACGCGGGCTCCGGCTGGAGGAACGACTCGCATCCCGTCCACAGCACTGGCAGGCAGGAAACTCCGGCGGCCGCCAACATCGATTTCCAGGATCGCATCATTGACCTCGTTGGATAGCGGCGAAGGGCGGCCGCCGGTCATCAGCGGCCGGTCCCGATCGCCCTAGAACTGGAGATCCACGCCGAGCGTCAGCTGTCGAGCGACCGGATAGGCGAAGTTCTCCATGCCCAGCGTCAGCGTCCCCGCCGCCTGGTTACTCTGCGCCTCGGGGTTGCCGCGAAATCCGGTGAGGATGAGCGGGTTCTCGACGGTCATGTAGAGGTCCGCCAGTCCCAGCCCGCCGACCTGGGGCAGGTTGTAGCGCAGCGTCACGTTCCGGAGCCAGAGGTTCGAGCCCGAAGCCACGACGCCGCTGTGCTGCACGTGGAAGCGGCGGATCGCCTCGCGGCTACCGAGCGGCGTTGGCATCCTGCCCGGCCGCTCCGGGGTCCACATGTTCTCCACGTACTCCGCCGCGACGTTGAACACACCCTCGACGTTCATCGCCGACTGGTAGTAGCCAAAGCGCAGTACGTCGCCCCCCTTCCTGCCGGTGATGCTGGCCCGGAGGTCGAAGCGGCCCAGAGTCACCGAGTTGGTGATTCCGAAGGTGAAATCGGGGTGCGGATTACCGATGATGGCGTAGTCACCCTCCGGCGGCACGCCCGCGGTGATGACGCCGTCGCCGTTTACATCCTTCCAGCGCACGTTGCCGGGGATCACGCCGGGATCCTCCGGCCCCGCGGCGATCTCCTCCTCGCTCTGGTAGATGCCGTCCTGTACCAGGCCAATGAACATCGCCAGCGGCTGGCCGACCGCCGTCATGTGGGTGGGCTGGCCGCCCCAGTTGCCCGAGAAGATCGGTTCGCTGCCTGGCAGCGCGAGGACCTTGTTACGGTTCAGCGACCAGTTGATGTCGGTCGACCAGGAGAAGTCTTCCGTCAGCACGTTCTGGCTGGAGATGCCGATCTCTATGCCGCGGTTGCGTACTGTCCCACCGTTGTCGGTGACAGTCTCGAACCCGGAGCTCGTTGGCAGAGAGCGCTGCACCAGCAGATCGGTGGTCCGACGGTCGTAGGCGTCGATCGTGGCCCGCACACGGTAGTCAAAGAGGCCCAGATCGAGGCCGACGTTCCACTCATTCGTCCGCTCCCAACCGAGCCGCGGATTGCCCAGAGTAGCGACTTCTCTCCCGCCCGCCACAGAGCCGCCATACAGGTAGTCATCGCGCTCCACCACACCGAGACTCGAGTAGTTGCCTATCTGGTTGTTGCCTGTCCGGCCGTAGGAGACGCGCAGCCGCAGTTCGGGAATGGTCCCACTCAGACCCGACATGAACCGCTCGTTGTGGAAGTTCCACGCGACCGCACCCGACGGGAAAGCGCCCCAGCGGTTCTGCGCGCCGAAACGGGAGGAGCCGTCGAGTCGCATGGTGCCCGTGAAGACGAATCGGTCGTCCAGGTTGTAATTCACACGACCGAGGTAGGACAGCAGCGACCAGCCCTGCTCGTCGCTCGAGCCGACAAGGTTGGAGGCCACATTGAGCGTCCGGATGTCGTCGTCCGGAAAGTCGCCGTCGAAGGTGGCGTCGTAGCTGTTCTGCTGCTGGAAGGTGACGCCGGCCAGTCCTTCGAGCCGCCCCGGACCGACGTCGGTCGTGAGGTTCAGGGTCGTCTCGCTGAGCCAGTTCAGGAAGTTGCTGGCGGAGTAGGCACCGGACGGAACGGAGGGCGGTGGCCGGTTGGTGCCGCCGATGGTGGAGGGTGAGAAGTACTTCCGCTCGCCCTGCACCCACTGCGCGTTCAGCGTGGTGTTGGCAATGAGTCCGTGCCCGAGGTCGAACCTCAGGTACGACGAGGCCAGGGCACTCAGGCGGTTCCGCTCGTCCTGCGTGTTTTCGAGGACGTAGCGCGGATTCGGGAAGGTCCAGACGCCGGGACAGACCTCTGAGGAGTCGATGAATGGGGCTAGGTTGCCATCTTCGTCGTACGGGCTGGCGAGCGGGCAGGCCAGCATCGGGACTCCCGTCGCGCTGTTGCGACCCTCCCCCACATTGGGCTGATTGCGCCGCGTGTAACTCGGGGCCAGGCGCAGTCCGGCCTCGAGCCAGGGAGCGAGCTGTGAATCCAGGTTGGCGCGCAGGCTGAGCCGGGTGAAGTCCGTGCTCGGTACGATCCCCTGCTGCTGCTGGAACCCAGCGGAGAAGAACGAGCGGACCGCCTGGCTCCCGCCGCTCACTGAAGCCTGTACGTTGTAGAGGTAGGCCGGCCGGCTCACGAGGTCGAACCAGTCCGTGCCCTCCCCGTAGGCGTCGGGGTTGCGGTAGGGTTCGGGAATCTCGCTGATCACCCCGCGATCGACCATGTCCTGATATCGGATGTTCTGCCAGGTGGCGAACTGGCGGGCATTCGCCATCTTCGGCCGCATCCATTCGATCTCGTTCTGTATGCCGGCGTAGGCGGAGATTCGGACTTGGCGCGGTCCGACGCGCCCGCTCTTCGTGGTGATGAGCACCACGCCGTTGGAGGCGCGCGAACCGTAGATGGCGGTGGCTGAGGCGTCCTTCAGCACGGTGATGGACTCGATGTCCTCCGCGGGGATGTTGGCGAGCGGGTTCCTCAGCCGCGCCTCCGCCTGATTGTCCGGCTGCGGCAGCGCAAAGCCGTCGACCACGAAGAGCGGCTGGTTGCCCGCCCCGACGGCGCCCACCCCGCGCACCTGGATCTGCGGCGCACTCCCCGGTAGACCCGTCGGCATCGTGACGTTCACCCCGGCGATCTGGCCGACGAGCGCCTGGTCGGGGCTGCTGTGCGGGATGGACTCGAGCTGTTCCGGATCCACGACGCCAATGGAACCGGTCACATCCCGCCTCCGTGCCGTGCCGTAGCCGACCGCCACCAGGCCTTCCAGCTCTACGGCCTGGGCCGAGAGCTGGATGTCGGCCGTCGCGGTCTGGTCGTCCACGACGGTGACCGACTGGGTGGCCTCGTTATAGCCGGGGTACGCAGCTCGGATCGTCTGCCTGCCCGCGGGAACGCCGGTGATGGTGTAGCGTCCCTGCTCGTCCGTCAGGTCGCTGAGCGGCGTGCCCACCACGTTGACCACCGCGCCGGTGAGCGGCTGCCCATCCGTACCGGTGACGACCCCGGTGATCGTTCCCTCGACCCGGCTGCCCCGCTCCGCCACGGCAGGCGACGAGAGAGACACCAGCGAGGCTTGCATCGGCGGCCGCGAGGCGAGCATCCCCCGCGTCAAGAACGGCGACATCCGACCAAGGGCGTCATCCGACCGGCGCGCGGTGTCGAGCACTACGACCTGGCCGCGGATCTCCTGGTAGGAGAACCGCGTCCGAGCAAGCATCCGGTCCAGCGCCTGGGCGATGGTGGAAGATTGGCACTCGCAGGTCACTCGATCGGCGGGCGAGAGGAGACTCGGGCTGAACGAGACCGGCACGCCGGAGCTCTGGTAGAGGCGAATCAGGGCCTTATCGAGGGGCACGTCCCTCACGCTGAGCTTCGCCAGTCGCTGCAGTACGGGGACATTCTCCGCCCCGGCGACTTCTCTCACCGCGACAGGCCCCAGGTGCTGGGCGCTCGCCGTCGTCGCGGTCAGCATCGCCGCGACCAGGGCGCCGCCGAAACGCGCGATCAGACTCATGCTCCCTCCCGAGGGTTCAGGGACCGGGATTGAATCCATCTCGATTGGTCGGAGGGCGCGTGAGCCGGTTCGATTCGGGCGACGCCGTCCTCCACCACACAGCTGGCCTGCATGACGCCGCAGACAATCGCGAACACGTCGTCGAAGGTTCGGTCGGCATACCAGCCGGTGAGGGTCATGGCGGCGAGGGTGCTGTCCGTCACCTCCACGCGCACGCCATAGGCGCGCTCCAGCTCGGCAGCGACCTCGCGCAGCGGGGTGGACTGAAAGACGAGGAAGTGGTCGATCCAGGCGACCAGCGGTTGGACGTCCGGGACCTTCACCGGGGCGGTCGTCGTGCCCTCCGAGATTCGAGTGACCTCGCCCGCGGTCACCTCGACCTCCTGCCCCCCGACGCCCAGGGCGACGCGCCCCTCGAGCACCACGAGACGTAGGTCCTCGCCGCGGGTGCGGATCTCGAACCGGGTCCCGAGCACCTGGGCGTCACCTGCGGGCGTGCGTACCCGGAAGGGGTAGCCGGGCATCTTGGCGACCGCGAAGTAGGCCTGACCGTCCAGAAAGACCTCGCGCGTACCCCGCGCCCCCGAGAGTCGTAGCCGGCTCTCCGGCCCCAACCTCACGATCGTCCCGTCCGCCAACGCCACGGTGGCTTTCTCCTCCGGGCCGGTGACGAACTCCCCCGCTCCGAGGCTGAAGCGGTGGCGCGGGAGGAGGTCGGAGACCTCGAGGAACATCAGCAGCAGAACGGCGGCGGCCGCAAGCGCGCCCCCCCACACCCCCACACCGGCGCGCCATCCAGATCGACCCAGCGCCCGACACCAGCGCCGCTCGGCGCGGCGGATCAGGACCGCCGCAGGCGGGGAGTCGGGCACCTGATCGTCGGCCTCAGCCGACTCCGCGAACTCCAGGAGGTGCAGCATCGCCGCGTGGTACGCCGCATTCTCCGGCGACGCCTCGCGCCAGCGGTACAGCCGAACCCTTTCCTCGGGGGCGGCTCGCCCCTTCAGAAATCGGCAGATCAGTTCGTCCATTGGGATTCTCTGGAGTCGGTCGCTCACGGTGGACAACGGGCCGCCGCGCTGGCCCGGATCACGGCTTACTGGTCCCTCGCTCCGCTGTCCTCGGGCGGAGGCGAGGACACGGAGTCCCGGGCCGCGAGCTCCGGGTAGAAACAGCGCAGCGCCGCCCGCAGGTCGCCGAGGGCTGCCTGCAGGTAGTTCGCGGCCGTCTGTGGCCGTATGCCGATGATCTCCGAGATCTCCCGGTAGGAGAGGTTCTGGAGGTGGAAGAGCGTGAAGACCTCCCGCCTCCGCGGGGAGAGTCCCTGCACCGCCGCCCGGATGGCCTCGCGCAATTCGCTGTGCTCGACCTCCTGCAGGGGCGTCGAGGGCCTGCGAATCTCCAGCGCCTCCGCGCTGGAAGCCCAGCGCCGCTGTACCTTTCGCTTGCGCTGCTCGCTGATGGCGAGGTTCCGCGCCGTCCGCAGCAGCCAGACGCGCACCGAGCCGGTGGACTCCCAGCGTTCGCGGTGCTGCCACAGTCGCGCGAAGGCCTCCTGCGCGATGTCGTTGGCGCGGTCCGGGTATTCGAGCATGTGCTTCGCGTAGAGGAAGACGCGGCGCCAGTGCCTTTCGACGATCTGCTCGAAGGCGCGGACGTCCCCGGCGCTCACCCGCCCCATCAGGGCGGCCTCCGTCGGCTGGCCGTAAGACGGTCCGTCGGATGGACCGCTCATCTCTGCCGTGCGGGGGAAGAGGGGAATCGCCGACACACCCTCGTGGGCGGGCGAGGCGCCAGTGTGCGGCGCCCTCTCGGCTCCCTTACGCAACGCGGAGGATCGACTCGGCAGCGTCATCCGGGGCATCGTCGGAGGCGGGCGGATCCGGTGATGTGGGGCGCGGCGCTGGACTGGGTCTCAGCCGTATGCTCGCTCCATGAATTGCAGAACGCTGTCTAGGTAACGCGCGGCTGCGCGAAACTTACCCATTGGCGCCGGAGCGCTGCTTGGGAGCGCGCGCCCGCGTCGGACTCCCGTACGGGGGCCCGGCACGGTGGCGGGGCCGGGGAGCGAAATCCCGCTCGCAAAGCCCGGCCGGTGCGGCTGGGCGCCCGCCCGCAGCTCAGCGTGCGGCCGAGGCGCGTGGTAGCCGTCCTGAAGTCCCAGATGTTTGTGGGAGTTTGGCCCGTGGCTGCCGGCTCGCCTCCGAGCAGTGGGACCGACGCTACCAGGCAGTTGTCGGGATCGCCGATGCGATGCGCTTATGTGCGGCGTAGCGGGATCCCGCGAATGTGCCTGTTCGAGTTGGGAGGGGGAGGCGGGAAGGGGGGATTATTCTCGTAAGAACGGCGCGTCCATCGACGACGTGGCCAGAAGACTACTGGCAGCCCGCGGAGCGCATTCTCTCACCTCACTACGCGGCTTGGGCGCGATTGTTTTGGAAGTGATCCGACGGGGGGTTACAGGCCACCACTCAAGGCCGGGGCTCCTTCGAGGCGCTACCTCGCGCGAGGGATCCCCCCGCCAGGATCGGCCTCGGGGGCCTCCCGGACCCAACCGAGAAAACCCAGCTCCCACCTCGCAATTCCCCCCTTCCCTCCCCGCTCCAAAACAAAACCCTGGCGCTCAGCAGGATAGCGTCACATAGTTGTTAGCGCGCGGCACTTTGGTGCCCGGCCGCACCCCTCAGGTGGCTTTCCGCTGCGGCCTGCCAACACCCTGCCTTACCCGCCGCGCACGTCCGACTCGGCTTCAGTCCCACCCCGAACTGGCTCGCTATCCCGAAAGTGCCTTTCACGTAAACGTCCACGCAGGAAGACCGGGCCGTTCGAACGGCTATTCACCCTGGACGGAGGTGCGCTCATGCCCGTCACCCTTTCCTACCCGGGAGTCTACATCGAAGAGGTCCCCAGCGGTGTGCGTACCATCGTCGGGGTGGCGACCTCGATCACCGCCTTCATCGGGCGCGCCGCCCGCGGGCGGGTGAACCACCCGGTCACGATCAACAACTTCGGGGATTTCGAGCGCGAGTTCGGCGGGCTGGGGATCGACTACCCGATGAGCTACGCGGTGCGCTCGTTCTTCCTCAACGGCGGGGTGCAGGCGCTGGTGGTCCGCCTGTACACGGCGGCGGACGGGGCGACGCCCGCGGCGCAGATCGACGCCAACGGCCTCCCGCTGGAGGCGGCGAATCCCGGGACCTGGGGCAACACTCTGAGGGCCCGCATCGACACGGACGTGCCGAGCGACCTGCCCTGGCTCGACGACTTCGGCCTGAGCGACTCGGACCTGTTCAACCTCACGGTGCGCGACACCCGCACCGGCGCGACCGAGACGTTCCTCAACCTGACGGTGGCCGAGAGCCCGCGGCGGGTGGATCGGGTCCTGGAGAACGACTCCCAGCTGGTGCGGACCCGCGGAGCGCTCCCCACCAGTATCCCCACCGCGCACGCCGACCCCGGCCCCACCGACGATGTGTGGGCCGACGATACCATGAGCAGCCCGGTCGCCACCGAGGGCAGCGACAGCGCCCCTCTGGATCAGGCGGCGTACGAAGGGGATCGCGCGGCGAAGGAAGGACTGTACGCGCTGGAGAAGGCCGACCTCTTCAACCTGCTCTGCATCCCGCCGGACACGCGCGATGGTGACACACCTCAGGCCGTCTGGGACCTGGCGCTGAGCTACTGCGTCGAGCGGCGCGCGATGCTGATCGTGGACCCTCCGGCGAGCTGGGGAAGCGCAGCGGAGGCCCGCGACGGTCTGGACACGGACATCGCGCTGACCGGCACGGCCGCCCGCAACGCCGCCATCTACTTCCCGCGTGTGATCCAGGCCGACCCGCTGCTCAACGGCCAGCCGGCGACCTTCGTCCCCTGCGGCGTCGTGGCCGGCGTGATCGCGCGCACCGACGCCACGCGCGGCGTGTGGAAGGCCCCGGCCGGGATCGACGCCGCCCTGCGCGGCACCCAGGGACTCTCGGTCCCGCTGACCGACGAGGAGAACGGGATGCTGAACCCGCGCGGGATCAACTCCCTCCGCTCCTTCCCGGTGACCGGGCGCGTCGTCTGGGGCGCGCGAACTCTGCGCGGCGCTGACCAGCTCGCGGACGAATACAAGTACATCCCGGTGCGGAGGCTGGCGCTCTTCATCGAGGAGAGCCTCTACCGGGGGACCCAGTGGGTGGTGTTCGAGCCCAACGACGAACCGCTGTGGGCCCAGATCCGGCTGAACGTCGGTGCCTTCATGCAGAACCTCTTCCGGCAGGGCGCCTTCCAGGGGAGCTCACCGCGTGAGGCCTACTTCGTCAAGGTGGACAAGGAGACGACCACACAGAACGACATCAATCTGGGCATCGTGAACATCGTGGTCGGCTTCGCCCCGCTCAAACCAGCCGAGTTCGTGGTCATCAAGATCCAGCAGATCGCGGGTCAAATCGACACCTGAGGAGACGCCCAATGGCCCAGTTCACCACCAACGCACAGCGCTTCGATCCCTACAAGACGTTCAAGTTCCGGATCAAGTGGGACGGGCGGTACGTGGCAGGCGTCAGCAAGATCAGCGCGCTCAGCCGCACCACCGAGGTCGTGGAGCACCGGGAAGGCGGCGACCCCAGCACCGTCCGCAAGTCTCCCGGACAGACCAAGTACGAGGCCATCACCCTCGAGCGGGGCGTGACGCACGACACCGAGTTCGAGAAGTGGGCGAACAAGGTCTGGAACTTCGGGGCCGGGCTCGGCTCGGAGGTCTCGCTGAGGGACTTCCGGAAGAACGTGGTCATCGAGGTCTACAACGAGGCCGGGCAGCTGGCCATCGCCTACAACGTCCATCGCTGCTGGCCATCGGAATACCAGGCCATGCCTGAGCTGGACGCCAGCGCCAACGCGGTGGCGATCCAGACGCTGAAGCTCGAGCACGAGGGGTGGGAGCGCGACACGTCGGTGACCGAGCCCACCGAGCCCAGCTTCACCGAGCCGCCGGAGTAAGACCGTGCGCGCCCTCACCGCCCCGGAGCTGCTACGCGCCTGGGAGGAAGGGCGCGGACGGCCGCTGGTCGAACGTGCGCTCCTCCTCCTGTCGTACGCCTGCCCCGACGAGTCGCGGGAGTCGCTACTCGCGCTGCCCATCGGTCGCCGCGACGCGAGGTTGCTTTGGCTGCGCTCGTGGACTTTCGGACCGCTGTTCACGGCGCTGGTGCGCTGTCCCGCCTGCGGTGAGCGCGTGGAGCTGAGCTTCTCGGCTCGGGACCTCCTGGGGGACGGGGATGCCTCCCCCGACGGGACGGAGCACACGCTCGCGCAGGACGGCTGGGAGGTCGCCTTCCGGCTTCCGAACAGCGCGGACCTCCTGAGCCTGGCCGAGAAAAGCTCGGGTGAAGGAGCGGCGGACCCCGAACGCCGGCTGCTCGAGCGCTGCCTGCTCCGCGCGCGCAGGAAGGGCAGGAGCCGTCCCGTGCGGCGCCTTCCCGCCCGGGTGCTGAACGCAGTCGCGCAACGGATGGAGGAGTGTGATCCGCAGGCGGACATGCACACCGATCTCGCCTGCCCGGGCTGCGGCCACACCTGGACCGCGGTCTTCGACATCGTCTCGTACTTCTGGGCGGAGATCGAGAGCTGGGCCGTACGGACGCTGCGTGACGTCCACGTCCTGGCCTCCGCCTACGGCTGGCGAGAGGGGGAGATCCTGGCACTGAGCCCGACACGCCGGCAGCTCTATCTGCAGATGGTACTCGGATGAGTGACTTTCTGGGTCGCCTCGTCGAGCGGAGCATGGGGATGGCGGAGACGGTGCGCCCGCGCCCGATCTCCCTGTTCGAGATGCCCGGACCCTTCCCGGAAATGCCGCTCGAGCAGGTCGAGGAGGTGGCTGCGCCGCAGCCTCTGGCCCCACCCGCAGCTGTACCCCCCTTCGACAGCCACACGCTGCCATCTGCCCCGGCATCGGCTCGATCGCCGAGACCGGCCGCCAGCACCGCGGTCGAGCCGCATTCCGTTGTGGCGCCACCATCCGCGCCGGCCCTGGTCCCGCCGCGAGTGAGCCCGGACCCGGAGCCCATCCGCTCGGGACACGGCCCCGATTCTTCGCAATCGCACGAGCCGCCGCGATCGAGTGGCGATCCGATCGTGGAGCCGATCACAAGGACGAGTCGGCGATCGGGACGAGCTCCCGCCGCCCCGCCGTCGCCGATGGTCCCACGCCGCACTGAACAGGAGCCGCAGCGGTCCGTCCTCACCTCGCCGTCGACACCGACGTCGACGTCCAGTGGCGTGCCAACCATGGTGCCGAACCTCGTGCGGGAGACGCGGGTCGAGCAGACGACGGTGCTGGAGAGGGTAATCGAGAGGGAGCGAGCCGAGAGTCCCGTCTTCCGTCCCACGGTGACCACCGGCCCTCAGCCGCGGCGCCCGGAAGCTCTGCGACCCTCCCCGGAGCGGGCTCCGCAGCCGCCCATCCCCACCTTTCCCTCCGGTGTGGATCGGCACCGCGAGCCCGCGGAATCGGCCTCGCGGCCGGCGGTGCCGGACATCCATGTGACCATCGGCCGGCTCGAAATCCGGGCCGCGAAGCCGGCCCAGCGTCCGCGTCGCACTCCCGCGCAGGCGCCGGTGATGAGCCTCGACGAGTACCTGCGCCAGCGCGCGAGCGGGAACAAGCCATGAGCAACGCGCTCGCCATCGCCGCCGTGACCCGCACCCTGCGGAACCTGCTGAACAACGTCGCAGCAACGGATTTCTCGTCGCTGCCCACGGACACGCGTCCCACGGCGGAGATCCAGATCACCACGCTACCGCTGGATCGCGTGCGCAACGGGGACGGCGACAACTCGCGAAACCAGATCAACCTGTTTCTCTACCACGCGGAGCCGAGCGCTGCCTACCGCAACATGGACCTGCCGCAGCGGGTCCGCCCGGGGGAGACGGGGCAGCCCGCGCTGGCGCTCAACCTGTACTACATGCTCACCGCCTACGGGCAGGGTGATAGCGAGCTGATCGCCCACGTGCTCCTGGGTACCGCGATGCGGATCCTGCACGACCACCCGGTCCTGAGCAGGGCCGAGATCCGCAGCGCCTTGCCTCAGGCGGAGCTGGACACCCAGTTCGAGAACCTGCGCATCACCCCGCAGCCGGTGTCGCTGGACGAGGTCTCCAAACTGTGGACCGGGTTCCAGTCCGAATACAGGCTGTCGGCCGCCTACCAGGTGTCGGTCGTGTTGATCGAGAGCACGCGGTCGTCCATCTCGCCGTTGCCGGTGCTCAGACGGGGCGCGGACGACCGGGGGCCGGTGGCCATTGCCGCTCCCGGTCCCACCCTGCTCGAGGTGCGGGACATCTTCGATCCCACGCTGCCGAGCCGCCCGGCCCTCGGGAAGCCCGCCGCCGAGCTGGGTGATACGCTGGTGCTCACCGGGACGAGCTTCGGGAGCGACCCGCTGACGGCGCGCTTCCGCCACGCTCGCCTGGACGAGCCGCGGGAGGTCATCCCCGCCGAGCGCACCGACACCGAGGTGTCGGTGACACTCCCCGCCGCGTCCGATCCCGGCGTGCCCGCGGCGTGGCCGGCGGGAGTGTACACCGTCGAGCTGGTGGTGAGTCGCCCGGACGTACCATCCTGGACGACCAACCGGCTCCCCTTCGCGTTGGGACCGACGATCGATTCCATCGCACCGACCAGCCAGCCAGTCGGGGCCCAGCCGTTCGACCTCACCCTGACCTGCCGGCCGCAGGTGCTCCCCGAGCAGCGTGCTGCCCTCCTCCTGGCCGGACGGGAGATCCTGCCGAGCAGCGTCACCACACCCGCCGATCCGGACGCCGCCACTACCCTCGTGTTCTCCGTGAGCGGCATCGCCGAGGGCACGCACGTCGTGCGTCTGCGGGTGGACGGGGCCGACAGCATTCCGATCGACTTCACCGCCGCGCTGCCGCAGTTCGACGCGGCCCAGACGCTGACGATCACGCCATGACCGAGGATCAGCTTCGCTGGGAGGAGCAGAACGAGGCGTATCTCGCGGCCGCGCTGAACTGGCTGCGGTTACGGCTCGAGCGGCTCGCCGGCCCGGAGAATCCACCGTCAGCGCCGGCCCCTCCAGCGCCTCCCAGGAGTGGCTTCTTCTCGCGCCGCGAGGAGCGACCGGCCGCGCTGCTGGCGGCCCCGGGCGGTCCCTCCGACGCCGACATCGAGAAGGCCGCGGCGGAAATGGCGGCCACCGAGGCCGTGGATCCGCCGCCTGCACTGGTGATCCTTGCCCGGCGCTTCGGCCTGTCGCGCTTCGAGCAGGAGGCGCTCCTCCTCTGCACCGCGCTGGAGCTGGACACGGGGATCGCGGGCCTGTGTGCGCGCGCCCAGCACGACCCGTCGCGGCCCTATCCCACCTTCGCGCTGATGGTGGCGCTCTTCGATGACCCCGCCTGGGACCTCCTCTCGCCCGAGCGACCGCTGCGCTACTGGCGGCTCATCGAGATCAACCAGCCGGGTGCGGAGCCGCTCACCACCAGCGCGCTGCGGGCGGACGAGCGGATCGTCAACTATGTAAAGGGACTCAACTACCTGGACGACCGGCTTGCGCCCCTGCTGATCCCCTTCGAAGCAACGCTGGAGGGACCGCTTCCGCCTTCGCAGCAGGCTGCTGCCGTCTCGGTCGAGCAGACGCTGCGCCTGGCGGCCGACAACGGCTCCACCCCGCTGGTTCAGCTGGTGGGGATCGATCCCGTCAGCAAGCAGCTGGTGGCGCAGCAGGCCGCGGCTGCGCTTGCGGTAAACCTCTATCGCATGCCGGTAGAGGCACTTCCTCAGCAGCCCGGCGAGATGGAGTCGCTCGCGCGGCTCTGGCAGCGCGAGAACATCCTCCTGCCGATCGCCCTCTTCCTGGACGCACACGAGCTCGACGGCGAGCCGAAGGGGGATGCCGCCGCGCCGGATCGCGTGGGCGCGCTGCAGCGCTTCCTGGCTCGCAGCCGCGGCGTCTTTCTGCTCAGCACGCGCGAGCAGCGGGCGCTGGGGACGTCCATGCACGCCGTCCACGTCGACAAGCCCCTCCCCTCCGAACAGTTGGCCGCCTGGAGCGAGGCGCTCGGCAACGATGCGGGTGAAACACCAGCTCTCCTGGCGGGCCAGTTCAACCTGAACATCCACACCATCCGGCAGGTGGTGCGATCGGTTCGCGCCCGCGAGCGGAGCTCGGACGAGCAGGCGGAGGATGAGCGGGTGGCCGTGGAGGTCGAAGATACGGGCGCTGAAGGAGAGGGAGCGGTCGCGGAGAGAGAAGCGGAGGGTGCGGCAGCGGAGGCGACGGTCGTGGAAGTGGGTCCGACGCTGGAAGAAAGGCTGTGGGACGCCTGCCTCGAAGTCACGGGGCCGCAGATGGACCGGCTGGCGCAGCGGCTGACGCCGGTGGCCACCTGGGACGACATCGTCCTCCCTCCCGAGGAGATGAACCTCCTCAGGCAGCTCGCCAGCCAGGTAGCGCGGCGCACGACCGTCTACGACCGCTGGGGTTTCCGGCAGCGAATGAACCGGGGGCTGGGCATCAACGCCCTCTTCGCGGGCGAGAGCGGTACGGGGAAGACGATGGCGGCCGAGGTGATCGCCAATCACCTGCGGCTGAACCTCTACCGCATCGACCTGTCGGCGGTGGTCTCCAAGTACATCGGCGAGACGGAGAAGAACCTCCGGCGTGTCTTCGATGCCGCCGAAGGGGGAGGGGCACTGCTCTTCTTCGACGAAGCGGATGCGCTCTTCGGCAAGCGCAGCGAGGTGCGCGACAGCCACGACCGCTACGCGAACATCGAGATCAACTATCTGCTTCAGCGGATGGAGTCGTACCGGGGGCTGGCGATCCTCGCGACCAACATGAAGAGCGCGCTGGATCAGGCCTTCATGCGGCGGCTGCGCTTCGTGGTGAACTTCCCCTTCCCGGGCAAGGCACAGCGCAGGGCGATCTGGGAGCGCGCCTGGCCCCCGGAGACGCCTCAGCGCGGACTCGATTTCGATCGGCTGGCGCGGTTCAACCTCACCGGCGGCAGCATCGCCAACGTGGCGCTGAACTCGGCGTTCATGGCAGCCGAGCGCGGTTCGCCCGTGACCATGCCGCTGGTGCTGGAGGCCGTGCGCAGCGAGTTCCGCAAGCTGGAGCGCCCCTGGAACGATGCGGATCTGCACTGGACGGAGCCGGAAGAACCCGCGGCCGCAGGTGGGTCGCCACCGGCTGGACCCGATCCCGCGGCGGCGGCATGAGCATTCGCCTGCACATCGAGCGGCTCGTCCTGGACGGCTTCGAGCTGGATGCGGCGCAGGGTCCCGCACTCCAAGCGGCGGTTCAGGCCGAGGTATCGCGTCTCCTGATGGAGCGGGGTCTCGGTGACGGCTATCGCCAGAGCGGAGCGCTGGCCTACGTGCGCGGCGCCGACTTCCAGGTCCCGGCGAGCGCGGCACCCGAGCCGCTGGGGCGTGAGATCGGCGCGGCCGTCCACAGGAGTCTGCTGCCGTGAGCTTCCACCAGGCGCCCGCGCCCGCCGCCGGCGGCGTCCGGCTGCGAACCAGCAGCCTGGCGGTGCAGCGTGCCTGTGCCTGCGGCAACCACGCCCCCGGGGGCGAATGCGAGAAGTGCAGGCGTAAGAAGTTGCTCCAGCGTAAGAGTCAGGGGACGGACGACCTGTCCTCGCGCGCCATGGGCTCCCGGGCCCGCACGGCAGGGAGCGGTCCAGGGCCTGATCTGAGCCGCGTTGCGGCTCGCAGCTCGGCCGCGGGGCCCGCGCTGCGCACCGTCCTCACGGTGCAGAGGCAACCGCTGGACGCGGCGCCTACCGCCCCGGAGGCGCGCCCCGCCGCAAGCGCGGAACCCACGGCGGAACCCGCACCGTCCGCTCTCACTCCGGGGCCCTCTCCCGTGGCGGAGCCGGCGCCGGGCCCCGAAGCGGCTCAGGAGCCGGCAGGACCCACGGCCGGCGGGCCGCTGATCGCCGAGGACAACGCCACGGACCTGCAACCCGGGCAGCTGAGAAAATCCGAGTTCCTGGATCAGCTGCAGAGCGCCGTCTGCGCGGAGGCCGACGCGGCGCTCGCGGCGGCCGGGCGCTCGACGGCCGGGTGTCCCTACCTCGCCGGCTGGTTCGACTACTACCGGGGCCAGAGCGCCGCGCACGTCGAGGCCGCGTTGCGCCGCTACGCTCCGGAGACGAGGAGCGCGAGGTCGGCCGCCGAGTACGTCCCGCTGGTCGTGGCGCGGGTGCGCAGCGGCGTGGAGCGTTGGGTCCAGACGGGGGAGATCACCGGTGTGCCGGACGATCTGCCCATGGCCATGCCGGGCATGGGCGGACTCGCCGCCGGCATGGGGGCCGTGGCCTCGGCTGTCGGGGGACTGATGTTCAAGGCCGCCGATGGGGGCGTTCGCGCGGCGGACGATCCGGCCGCCGTGCAGCAGGCGCTCGGTCCCGGGCGGCCGCTGGAGAGCGGCGTTCGCATGCGCATGGAGCGCGCCTTCGGCCAGAGCTTCGCGGGCGTACGCACGCACACGGATGCCGTCGGGCGCCGGCTCTCCGCCGAGCAGCACGCCCGCGCATTCACCGTGGGCAGCGACATCGCCTTCGGGTCAGGTGAGTACCGGCCCGGAACCCCGGTCGGCGACGCCCTCATCGCGCACGAGCTGGCCCACGTGGTCCAGCAGCGTGGTGCCTCGCCCGAAGCTCGGAGCAAGGGCGCCGCCGATAGCGCGAGCTACGGCGCTCTGGAGCGCGATGCCGATGAAGCGGCGCTGGGCGCGGTGGCCGCGCTCTGGTCGGGAACAAGCGGAGCGCTGGCCAGGGCCGCGGCCGGGTTGCGCTCCGGGCTTCGCATATCCCGGTGCGCGTCACAGCAAACGGCCGCGCGGGCGCCGGCATCCCCCGCCGCCGCTGGCGCGGTGGGTACCCGGTTGTCGTGCCCCGCCAGCACTACCGCCAGATCGGCCGGCACGACTGAAACCGCGGCGCCGGCCGGCCGCCTCGACCCCCGCGCACAGGCCATCGTGGCCATCGCCCAGGACGAGTCGCAACCCATCGAGCAGCGCGCGGTCACCGTGGTCACCCGGATCATCTGCGAGTACTTCCCCGCCGATGCCGAGAAGGTGAGCGGGATCTCGTACCAGGCCGACCTGTCCGGGCTCGACGTCACGACCGTACGCGATGGAACGACCATCCGCGGGCACATCCGAGTGGGGCGCTACTTCGTGGAGCATGCGGACGAGCGCGGCTTCGCGAGGCGCGTGCTGCAAACTCAGCACGAGCTACAGCACATCGAGCAGTGGCGGTCGGGGATGACCGGAGAAGCGAATCAGGCCGAGCGCGAGTTCCTCGCCTTCCACCGGGAGGCCCTGGCTGCGGAGCTGCCCGGGACGGGCCGCGTGTCTCATTCGACCCGGGTCGCGCTGATCGATGCCGCGCTGGGCTATTACCACTGCCTCAACGCGGAGAAGCAGGCTGAACACAGGGCCAGGCGCGACGAGTTGCTGCAGCGCAGGCCCGTGGAAGTGCGGGCGAGCGGTCGCGCTCATCCCGAGCCGCCCACCGCGTGCCGCAGGCAGGAGGGGTAGACGCCGGATGTAGTGCGGGTCGGCTGCGGGGAGGATGGGCGGTGGTGATCCGACGATCCAGAGCAGTCCGAAAGAACAGGAGAGGCGCATGGTGACGACATCCAGCCTCAGCCGCCGAATGGACCGGCTCGTCCGGCCGCACGTCCGCGTTCTCGGACGCAAGCGCTCCTCCTTCCACGTTTGCGGGCTGACCGGACTCGCCGCAGCCCTGGCTCTGGCCAGCGTGCTCGCCGCTCAGCGTGACCTGTCTGCGTGGGTGCTGGCCGGAGCAGCCCTGACCGCGTGCGCAACCTTCCTCGCGCTGGCCATGGCCACGAAGATCGTGACGGGCGAGGAGAAGCTGATCTACTACCACCACGAGGTGGCCATCCTCACCACGGTCACGCTGATGCTGTGGGCCTTCCGCCAGCCGGTCCTCTCCTATCTGGACGTAACGCTTCTCGGAGTCGGAACCTTCCTGTTCTGCGGCCGGGTGGGGTGCTTCATGGTGGGGTGCTGCCACGGGCGGCCGCATCGCTGGGGCGTCTGCTACCGGCAGGAGCACGCGGACGAGGGTTTCACGCGGCCCTTCGTGGGTGTGCGCCTGTTCCCCATACAGCTGGTGGAGTCGGCGTGGGTGTTCACCACGGTCCTGGTCGGTGCGTGGATGGTGCTGCGGGGCGCACCGCCGGGGGCGGCGCTCGCCTGGTACGTGGTGGTCTACGATGTGGGCCGCTTCGGCTTCGAGTTCCTGCGCGGCGACGCGCGTCCGTACCGGGCAGGGTTCTCCGAGGGGCAGTGGACCTCCCTGCTGCTGATGCTGGTCGTGATCGCCGGTGAGGTGCGCGGCGTCATCCCCTCCCAGGCGTGGCATGTGGCGGCTGCCGCGGGGATGGTGGCCACAATGATCGCCGTGACGCTTCACCGCCGGCGGCGGGGCGACTCGCGCCACCGGTTGCTCAGCCCGCGGCACATTCGCGAGGTGGCGGAGGCGGTGGATCTGCTGGCAGCTGCGGGTGCGCCGACCAGAACCGCCGACGGAGCGACGGTGGTGAATGTCGCGCGGACCTCCGCGGGGCTGAACATCTCCGCGGGTGCGGTCGAGGAGACGGGAGGAGTTCTGCGCCACTACACCCTTTCCGGCAACGCGCCTTGGAGGCGGGTCGATGCCGACGCCGTGGGCCGGCTGCTGATCCGGCTACGGCATCCGGACGCCAGCGGCGAGTTGGTTCCGGGGCGAGAGGGGATCTTCCACTTCCTGATTCGTACGGATGCGGGCTCGGAGGGCGCGACTCCGGTTGGCGCCGGGGGGGCCGGGATCACGTCGGACATGGCGGCAGCGCGATGAGCGAGCAAGCGGTCGCCTCGGCTACGCGGCAATCGGCCGCGCCGGAGCTCAGCACCAAGGGGCAGCTGATGCTCCAGCGCAAATGTGCGTGCGGCCAGCACACCACAGGCGGAGGGGAGTGCGAGGAGTGCCGGAAGAAGCGGCTGCGTCTACAGCGCTGGTCGCTCGATCGGCCAGGGCCGGAGACGATTGCACGAGCCCCAAGAGCCCCAGCAGCCGCGGTGAGGGGGAAGGAGTCGACGCGATTCGGAGTCGACTTGAGCCGGCGAGCCACCCCGACGACACGCCAGGCAGTCTCGACGAAGCAGCGCGCTCTCCCAGAGCTTGATACCACGGAGCGCCAGCGAACCGGATCGGAGATCGAGTCCGGCGGCGGAGCCACTGCATCCGAGACAGAGGTGAGCTTGGGCGAAGGTTCGCCTGCGACGACGAGCGCTGCTGCTGGCCCCTCCGTGGAAGGAGCGGACAGTGAATCCCCTAGCGAGACGTTGTCCGGGCAACCTGCCGAGCCGCTGCTCGTGGAAGACGACGCTGGCGAACTCAGGTCCGGCCAGCTACGGAAAACCCACTTCTTGGAGCGGCTGGAGACCGCCGTGTGCGCGGAGGCCGAGGCGGCTCTCGCTGGTACAGACCGATCTACCGAGGGCTGCCCATACCTTCGGTTCTGGTTCGACTACTACCGCGGGAAGGATGCCGGGTATGTCGAACGAGCTTTGTGGCGATACGCTCCCGAAACCCGGACGGCCCGCTCGGCCAGCGACTATGTGCCAATGGTGGCTGCGCGGGTCCGACAAGGAGTAGAACGGTGGGTGGTCACGGGGGAGATCACCGGCGTTCCCGAGGATGCACCGCGACCGGCGGGTGCTCCGAGTGAATCGGAGCCAATCGCGACTGAAACAGTTCAACTCAAGGGGAAAGAAGCTGCGTCTGGCCGTCCTACCGACCACCCGCAGGCTGTGCGAGCGCGACTGGGCAGAGGCCACCGAATGGAGAGTGGCGTGCGTCGTCGCATGGAGAGCGCTTTCGGCCGGAGCTTCTCCAAAGTCCAGTTGCACACTGATGCAGACGCGGGGCGGGTTGCAACCGAGCAGAACGCCCGCGCCTTAACCGTTGGTGAGCACGTGGCGTTCGGCGCCGGTGAATACCGGCCCGGAACGCTCGCGGGCGACGCGCTTATTGCACACGAGCTTGCGCACGTCATTCAGCAAGGGAGTGGATCACCCACACCCGAGTCACTCGAAGTAGGCAGCGCCTCGCACAATGAACTGGAGAAGGATGCCGATCGTTCGGCAGTCGGGGCGGTGACCTCACTTTGGAGCGGAGCTCGGCAGCGGCTAGCCGGAGCGGCGGTAGACGCAGTTCCACAGCTTCGTTCCGGTCTGGCGCTGCAACGCTGCTCCAGAGATTCGTCGACCCCAACGGGAAGCAGTACCACCGGAGGATCTCCGGCCACCGCTACAACCGTCACATTCCAACCGATCGCCGCCTGTTCGGGCTTTGACGATACCATCAACCCCCCAACGCTGATGGTTCCCACGGGCGGAACTCGTCAGGCTAAGGCAGTCATCAATCCCGCGGCCGACGCCGGCCAGGTGGTATTCGAAAGCGACCGGTCCAAGGTCACAGTCTCGCCGAGCCCCGCCACGTCCAGCCCTCAGACCCTGTCGCTCACCGGCGTAGCCAGAGGCGACACCGTAGTTGAAGCTAAGCGCGCCGGCTCCGCAAGCGTTCTCGCCACCCTGGGGGTCAGCGTCAAAGACCGCGTCGACAAGACCGTAGCAATCCACGCCGTAACAGAAACCAGGAACAATCCGGACCTCGTACCCGCCAACGTTCCTACGGCCGCCTCACTACAGACCTACCTCAACGACACGATCTGGGGAAAGCAGGCGAACGTTTTCTCCACGGTTACACGGGACGATAAGAGCGTTGGTTGGGACTTGGACGGGAATCAGAAGCTTGCCGACCCCGTCCTCGCATCTGCCACAAGCGCCGAGATCAACGCAATCTCGGCAGGCGCAAAGAAGAACGGCGTGGACTTCAATATCTACTTCATCAATGAAATGGAAATCCCCCACGCCTTCACATTGAGATCGCGAGGGGAAACGTGGATCCAAAGCACGCATGTCAACTCAGAGGAGAACGTGTCGGCGCACGAGCTAGGTCACGCAATGGGCCGACGCGGGGAAAGCACTGATTCCAAAGACGTGATGTACGAGGTGGGGAATGCTTCAAATCCCTGCGAGGTACGCAAGCGCGACTGGGACGCAGTCAACCCCTGACCGCGGCGACATACCGACCCGAACTGAATGTCCGCTGCATGAACAAGCACATGCAATTCGCTGAACTCCGCCAAGCGTTAGCAAGCGACGATCCGGACGTGCAGGACGAGGCCATCCGTCGCCTGGAGGAGCTCGGGGGAGCTCAAGCCATTTCGCTCCTCGCTGCTTGCTTGGACGAACGGAGTTGGAGACAGCAAAAGGGATTCGATCCGGATTGGCGCGGCCCTCACGGGGAGCGTCTTCAGGGACGAATGGTCTATGAGCCACTCAGCCACCTGGCGATCCGAGCGCTGGCGAGGCTGGTTCCCGATCCGCCTTCGACTGTGCCCGATCTAGTGACCGAGGAAGACGTGGTCAGATGGAAGGAGTGGTGGGAGCTCAACCGCTCCAAATACGAGAAGGAGGGCGGGTGAGCGAACGCGTAGCCCCGACTCCGGCCCCCGTCGGACAGCAGACAGCGGCAAAGCTCCGCTCGAAGAACGAGCTGCGGCTTCAGCGCAAGTGCGCCTGTGGCCGGCACACGCCGGACGGGTCGGAGTGCTCGGAATGCGCGAAGAAGCGCGCTACGCTGCAGCGCTGGTCGGCGGCCCGGCCCTCCCCCGAAGTAATGTTGCGTGACGCGGCGCTCGAAGCGACGAGCGAACCGCCGATCGACGCGACACGGACGCGGCGCCGATCCGCCTACCTGCACCTCGCCGGGGGTGCATCGGCCCGGGTCGCAGGAGATCTCGGTTGGACGAGAAGCACGCTGGCGAGCACGTTGGCGGGTGCGTCCGGATCGTCGGCCGCAATACGCGGACGCGCGAGGCTCCGCGAGGCGTATTCGTTCAAGCCTCATCTGGACGGCTTGTCGCCGGACCCGACAACCGACGACTCCGCTACAGACACCGACTACGCGGGATCGTTCTCTTCAGCGTCTGCCCGGACGGGATCTCGGCCACCTGTGACCGGAAGCGAGGGGCCATCGGCGGTATCGTCCGACGCGGGAGCGACCACACCATTCGCGTCGGCGCCGGCGCTTGCCAC
>DASVBS010000019.1 GCA_036375715.1 Longimicrobiaceae bacterium
GTGAATGGCGACGTGCCCGAGTCGCTTCGCAACCGCGAGCTCGTGACCCTCGACATCGGCCAGCTGCTGGCCGGTGCCAAGTATCGCGGCGAATTCGAGGAACGGCTCAAGTCGGTCATCAAGGAGCTGGTCGAGGCCGAAGGCCGCTACATCGTCTTCATCGACGAGCTGCACACGATTGTGGGCGCCGGGGCCGCCGAGGGTGCGGTGGATGCCTCCAACCTGCTGAAACCCGCGCTGGCGCGGGGCGAACTGCACGTGGTGGGCGCCACGACGCTGGATGAGTACCGCAAGCACATCGAAAAGGACGCTGCCCTCGAGCGGCGGTTCCAGCCGGTGCTGGTGGGCGAGCCCAGCGTGGCCGACACGATCGCAATCCTCCGTGGGCTCAAGGAGAAGTACGAAGTGCACCACGGCGTCCGGATTACGGATAACGCCATCGTGGCGGCAGCGACACTCTCCGATCGCTACATCGGCGACCGCTTCCTGCCCGACAAGGCGATCGACCTGGTGGACGAGGCCGCCAGTCGCCTTCGCATCGAGATCGACAGCCTGCCGCAGGAGATCGATGAAGTCGAGCGGCGCATCACCCAGCTGGAAATCCAGCGTGAGGCGCTCTCGCGCGAAAAGGACAAGGCTGGCAAGGAAGCGCTCGCGCGCGTGGAGCAGGAGATCTCGGGACTCAGGGAGCAGGGCGCGGGAATGAAGGCACAGTGGCAGTCGGAGAAGGACGCGATTCAGGGCATCCGCCAGAACAAGGCCGAGGTCGAGTCGTTGCGCAGCGAAGTTGAATTGGCCACTCGCCGTGGCGATCTCCAGAAGGCGGCTGAACTCCGATACGGCCGCATCCCTGAACTGGAGCAGAAGCTGGTCGCCGACGAGGCTCGGCTCGCCGAAGTTCAGGCCAAGGCGCGTTATCTCAAGGAAGAAGTGGACGCCGAGGATATCGCGGAGATTGTAGCCAAGTGGACCGGCATTCCGGTCTCCAAGATGCTCGAATCGGAGCGGGAGCGGCTCACCCGGCTCGAGGCCGAGCTCGCTCGGCGCGTCGTGGGCCAGGAGGCAGCGGTGACCGCGGTCGCCAACGCGGTGCGGCGGAGCCGGGCGGGGCTGCAGGACGTCAACCGTCCGACGGGATCATTCATCTTCCTGGGCCCGACCGGCGTGGGCAAGACCGAGACCGCGCGTGCGCTGGCCGAGTTCCTCTTTGACGACGAACGCGCGATGGTGCGGCTCGACATGTCGGAGTACATGGAGAAGCACACGGTGGCGCGGATGATCGGGGCGCCCCCGGGCTACATCGGCTACGAAGAAGGGGGGCAGCTCACCGAGGCGGTCCGCCGCCGGCCGTACAGCGTGGTACTGTTCGACGAGATCGAGAAGGCGCATCCCGACGTGTTCAACCTGCTGCTCCAGATCCTGGATGACGGCCGGCTGACCGATAGCCAGGGCCGGACCGTGGATTTCCGGAACACGGTGATCATCATGACCTCCAACATCGGCAGCCAGTATATCGTGGAAGCCGGAGCCGAGGCGGGTGATCAGGCGTGGAGTGACGTGGAGGCAGCTGTGCGCGGTGAACTGCGGGAGCATTTCCGTCCCGAGTTTCTCAATCGGGTGGATGATGTAATTGTCTTCCGGCCGCTTTCGCGCGCGGATCTGTCGCATATCGTGGGGCTGCAGCTGGCGCAGCTCGAGAAAATGCTGGGTGCGCGAAAGCTGCACCTCCGGGTCACGCCCGAGGCGCGGGCGCTGCTCGCCAACCGCGGTTATGATCCAGTCTACGGTGCACGGCCGCTCAAGCGCGTCATCCAGCGGGACCTGCAGAACCCCATTGCGCTGGCGGTGCTCGAAGGACAGTACCGGGAAGGCGACACGATTGTCGTGGACGCCAGGGGCGGGGAACTGGCTTTTGCTCGGGAGGCGACCATGGCTGAGGCGGCGAGTGCGTAGGGGGACGCCGTCCCCGTCGGACCTGACTGGCATGACGGCGGCGCTCCGGCTCGCACGCGCCGCCGCGGTCAGGGATGAAGTCCCGGTGGGTGCGGTCATCATGCGGGACGGCGA
>DASVBS010000020.1 GCA_036375715.1 Longimicrobiaceae bacterium
CTCCTCCGCGCCCAGCACCGAATCCCACAGTCGATTCAGGAAGCCGTGCGGCCCGGTGATGCCCGCCTCGCGGAAGTCCCCTCCCTCCTGGTAGGGGCCCAGGAACATCAGGTAGGTCCGGAAGGTGTCTGCCCCGAACCTTTCGATGTACTCGTCGGGGACCACGACGTTCCCGCGCGACTTCGACATCTTAGCCCCGTCCTTGATGATCAGGCCGTGGGCGCGGAAGCGCTGGAACGGCTCCTCGAAGTCGATCAGACCGAGGTCCTTCAGCGCCATGGTGACGAAGCGCGCGTAGAGCAGGTGCAGCACGGCGTGCTCGTTCCCTCCGATGTAGCTGTGCACCGGCAGCCACATCCGGGTGAGCTCCGGGTCGAATGGCAGCGCGTCGTTGCTCGCGGACGGGTAGCGCAGGAAGTACCAGGCCGAATCCAGGAACGTGTCCGAGACGTCGGTCTCCCGTCGCGCTTTACCCCCACACGAGGGGCACTCCGTTAGATACCACTCACTGTGGCGCGCGAGCGGCGAGATCCCGGACGCGTCGGGCCGGTAATCCTCGACATAGGGGAGCTGCACCGGCAGCTCGTCTTCCGGTACCGGTACGATGCCGCAGGCGTCGCAGTAGAGGATGGGGATCGGCGGCCCCCAGTACCGCTGACGTGAGATGCACCAGTCGTGGAGCCGGTAATTCACCTGCGGTTCGGCCAGCCCCTGACGACCCAGCTCCTCCACGATCGCCCGGGCCCCGTCCTTCCAATCCAGGCCATCGAAGCGACCGGAGTTCACCAGCGTGCCCGGCCCGACGTACGCTTCCTCGAGCGGCGTATCCGCCGTCTCCCCCTCCGCCGCGATCACGCGGCGGATCGGCAGGCCGAACTTGCTTGCGAACTCGAAGTCGCGCTCGTCGTGCCCCGGGACTGCCATGATGGCGCCCGTCCCGTACTCCATCAGCACGTAGTCGGCGATCCAGACCGGGATCTCCTCCCCCGTCGCGGGATTCACCGCCTTGGCGCCGGTGTCTACACCAGTCTTCTCCTTGTCCGTCTTCTTCCGGGTCACCAGATCCATGGAGGCAGCCCGGCTGCGGTACCCCCTCACGGCTTCTTCGCAATCCGGGGTGGTGATCCGGTCGACCAGCGGGTGCTCCGGAGCCAGGACCATGTAGGTGGCGCCGAAGATCGTGTCCGGCCGCGTGGTGAACACCTCGATGACCGGCCGCTCGGGATGGAGCTGCGCCGGTTGGTGCCGATCCTCGGCCACCCGGGGTCGCGCCAGGGGGAAGCGGATTCGCGCCCCCTCGCTGCGACCGATCCAGTTCTCCTGCGCCTTACGGGTGGTCTCCGACCAGTCGATCCAGGACAGGTTGTCGAGCAGCCGTGGGGCGTACTCGGTGATGCGGAAGAACCACTGCGACAGGTTCCGCATCTCCACCGGGGTGCCGCACCGCTCGCAGGCGCCGCCGATCACCTGCTCGTTAGCCAGCACGGTGTTGCAGGAGGGGCACCAGTTCACCGGCGCCTCCTTCTTCACCGCCAGCCCCGCCTTGAAGAGCTGCAGGAAGAGCCACTGCGTCCAGCGGTAGTACTCCGGGCTGGTCGTGTCGACCGTGTGGTTCCAGTCGTACATGAAGCCGACCCGCTTCAGCTGGCGCGTGAACCGCTCGATGTTCTGCGGGATCAGCTCCATCGGGTGGGTGCCGACCTTGAGGGCAAAGTTCTCCGAGTGGATGCCGAAGGCATCGAAACCGATCGGCTCGAAGACGTCGTACCCGCACAGCCGCTTGTACCGGCCGTAGATGTCCGCGCCCGTGAAGGCGTAGATGTTCCCCACGTGCAGGCCTTCAGCCGACGGGTAGGGGAACATCATCAGGTTGTAGAACGGCCGCCCGTTCCTCCCCCGTTCGCGGAGCTCCTCGTCGGTGTAGCTGTTGACCCCGCGCTCGGCCCAGCGCGCCTGCCACTTCCGCTCGACTTCCGCGGGCGAATAGGTAGCCGTCTCCGGATGATCGGTCATGACGATCCGTTCCAACGTGCTCGGCGCACACCTCCCGTACGGAGGGACGCCGCGGGAGAAAAGCAGATAACCCCGCGCCAGCAACCCTGCTGCGCGGCCTGGAAGCTAATCAGTGACGCAACCCGCGTGAAGAACGGGGCCCGTCGTGCGGGACCCTTTCGAGCGGAGCCCTTTTGATACACCGACGTTGAGGCAGTGGTTCGAACCCGGCGATTGGCTGATCGCTCGAGCCACCGATACGCTCCAGCGGGGGGCACCACCGGCGTTCTGCGCAACGTGGCCGGCGGTTCATGCCGGCGATCTGGAGGGTCTAGGGGTCTCCGCCCTCATTTGCGGGTGGATCCGAACTGTCGCCGGCGAGTCCGTCTGAATTGTCGCTGGCGGGCGAATCCGCACCACCAGTCGCGTATGGATCCGTACCGTCGCTCGCAGACGAATCCGCACTATCGCTGGCGGGCGGATCCATCGACCGTATCAGCCGCTCAACCGCGGCGTAGGGGTCGTCCCGCCGTTCCCGAGCGGAGGCCAGGATGACCTCGAGAGTGCGGCGAAGGTCGCCTCCCATCCGCCGGTAGAGCTCCTCGAAGAGGTCGAGGCGGTGATAATATAGCCGGCGTGAGAGTAGCGTGGCGTTGTTGAGCGGGATGCGCAGGAAGCTCTCGTAGCTGAGCAGAGTCAGGCGCGGGCGTACCTCGGTCCGGAACTTCTCTCGCGCACGCTCGAAGATCTCCTCGCGCCGGGCGAGCTTCTCCGGCGTCCCGATATCCGACCGGTTGTAGAGGGAATCGAGCTCCGTCACCAGCCGGTCCAGGAACTCCCCGTATACGAGCTGGTCCCGCCAGGCCGCGCGCGCCTCAGTACACTCCGGGGCCTCCGTCCCCATCCTCGCGCAGAAGAAAGCCACCGCCCCGCGGCTGCCCACGAATTCTGCCAGGCTCTCGTTGAAGGCGGCCTGACCCGGCACGTACATCGTGTTGTGAGTCAGCTCGTGGATCACGGTCCCGGCAAGGGTCACCGAGTCGTAGCGGAGCAGCGGTGAGACCAGGGGATCGTTGAACCACCCCAGCGTACTGAAAGCGGAGGTCGGACGGAGGTAGGTATCCAACCCCTTCCGTTCCAGGTTGCGAATCGCCTCACGGGCCTTGCGTTCGCTGAAGTACCCCTTGTACGGAACGTGCCCGACGATGGGGAACCACCAGGTGTACGGCTCAAAACGGTCGCGGTAGGCGGCGGAGATGATCAGCGCGAGGGTGTCGGAGTCGAGTCGGGAGAAGGTGGTGTAGCTGTCCCCCGCGTCGAGCCCGAGCGAATCTACCGCGAATTGACGCGCCGCGAGCACCAGGCGGAGCTTCTCGCGCGTTTCGGGGGGTGTGGTGGTGTCGCGGACCAGCTTCGCGATCGACTGTCGGCGGCTGAGGATCTTCGCCTCCTCGTACCCCGCGCGCAGCACGTAGAACGGCGAGCAGCCGGCGAAGGTGCATAACCCCACCAGCAGTAGCGCCGTGCTATACCGCCAGAGGGCTCGGCGGAACGGCGTTCCCGCGGTCGCGAACGGCCCGCCAGAACCCGCTGTCCTCGCTTCAGATTTCATCCCCCCATGCCGATCCTGACAGGGTGCATAGAAGTTTGGTCCTGCCCGATCATTCTCGCTGTAATCGACCCATGGCGCGAAAATATCAGAACGCCACTCCCAGCGGCCATACCATCCTGGTGATCGATGACAGCCCGGACATCGTGCAATCGTGCCGGTCGCTGCTCGAGGCCGAGGGCCACCGCGTTCTCACCGCCACGGACGGGCCATCGGGAATCGCCCTGGCGGAGCGCGAGCATCCCCACCTCATCCTCGTCGACTTCTTCATGCCGGGAATGACCGGGGAGGAAGTGGTACGTGCGATCCGCTCCCGCGACCGCCTCGTCCAGATCATCCTGCAGACGGGGTACTCCGGAGAGAAGCCGGCGCGCATGATGCTCCGCCAGCTGGATATCCAGGGATATCACGACAAGGGCGCGGGGGCGGAGCAGCTTCTGCTCTGGGTGGATTCCGCGCTCAAAGCCTATCGTAGCGCTCTTTCTACGGAGAAGCACCGGCTGGGGCTCCAGTACATCCTGGACATCACCCCGGACCTCCATCGCCTGCAGCCGGTCGACGAGCTCCTGCAGGGGCTTCTCTGGCAGGTGGAAGGGCTGGTGGGCGCCGAAAACTGCTTCCTCGCCACCTACTCCTCCCCGGAGCTGGCCAGGGTCGCGGCTACGGCCGCCAAGACGGAGTCGCTCGAGGGCTTCGTGGCGCTCGCCGATCGGGATGAGCAGCGGACGCAGATGGAGATTCGGGTGGGCACCGGCCGCTTTCGGCCGGGAATCTCGACCGAGTCGCTGCCGGAGCCGGAACGCAGGCTCGTGCGAGAGGCGATGGAGACGGGACGGATCAGCTTCAGCGGTGGCGTGAGCGTGCTCCCGCTGCGCCTCGGCTCCCAGATGCTGGGGGCGATCTTCATCGACCGCCGCCCGGACTACGAGCGGGATCGCGAGCTGCTGGAGATCTTCGCCACCCAGGCCGCCTCTGCGCTGCAGAGTGCCTTGCTGTACGGCGAGAACACGATGCTGTACGACCTGGCGACCAAGGACCCCACCTCGGGCGTCTTCCTGCGGGGGTACGCGATGCAGCAGTTCCAGCAGCAGCTCAAGCGGAGCTACCGCAACAGCCTGCCGCTGTCGGTCCTGATGATGGACCTGGACAAGTTCAAGCCCATCAACGACACGTACGGCCACCTCGCGGGTGACCGGGCCCTGCACGTCGTGGGGCAGCTATTGAGCCGCTCCGTCCGGGAAACCGACTGCGTGGCCCGCTATGGCGGCGACGAGTTCATCGCCATCCTGCCCGACACGCCAGCCGAGGGCGCCGAAATCGTCGCGCGGCGGGTCATGGCCGCGGTCAACGGCGCGCTGGTGCGGACGGAGCGCGGGACCTTTACGGTGCACATGAGCGTGGGCGCCGCCACCCTGCTGCCGATGAACGACGGGCCCAGGTACAATCTGCTGCAGCCCGACGTGCTCGACCGGGTCTCGGGCGAGCTGATCGCCCGAGCGGACGCGGCGCTGTACGTGAGGAAGGGGACCGGAGAGCTCGCCGAAGTGGCCCAGATCACCTGGGACGAGGCGGTGCTGGACTGCGCGGCCTGAGCCGCGAAGTGTAAAGACCCCGGGCCCGCCGCAACGCCCGGACGCGGCGCAGACCCCGCCGCACCCCAAGCCGGCCGCAGACAGCCGACGCAGACCGCAGCGAGCTATTCGGGCAAGCCCTCCAGCTCGGCCGTCGCCTCGGTCTGCCGGCGAGCCACCTCCCGCATGAACTCCAGCAACAACTCTAGCTCGCTGTCGTCGTAGCGGGCGTACAGCCCCTCGAGGCGCCGAGCCAGCCCTTCGAAGTAGGCGCCGATAAAGGATCGCGCCGCGGCTTCGTCCAGACGGACCACCACCCGTCTCCCGTCTTCAGGATCCCGCTCCCGCCGCAGCCACCCGCCTCGCTCCAGCCGGTCCAGGATCCCGGTGACCGACGGCCGGGCGAGCCCCGACCGCTCCGCCAGCTCCCCCGCGGTCTGCGGACCGTAACGCTCCAGCAGGCCCAAGGTCTTCCAGTCACTCGGACCCAGACCGAGCTTCGCTGCCATCGCCGTGTGAAACATCACGGCCGCATCGCTCATCGCCCTGCCGGCAGCCGATAGCTCTTTCAGCAGCTCCTCGCGTCGAGACTTCTCGCGAGGCGCCGTTTCGCGACGCGACTTCGGTCGTTCCCCTCTTGACAACTCACCCTCCCGTTAATTAGTTAGTTCGCTCGAACGAAATAAGGTACGAAGCCGTACTCGCAGTCAAGGAGGTTCCCATGCGAGCGATCGTGATTGGAGGCGGCATAGGCGGGCCGGTGGCGGCGGCGGCCCTGCGGCAGGCGGGGCTCGAGGCGGAGGTCTTTGAAGCGGCGGAGGGACCCGCGGAGACGGAGGGGCTCTTCCTCACCATCGCCGTGAACGGCCTGCGCGTGCTGCGGCAACTGGATCTTCTCGATCCCCTGCTGCGGGCGGATTTGATTCCCACGCCCACCCTCGAGTTCATCAGCTCGAACGGGAAGCGCCTGGGAGCAGTCTCTGCCGGGTGGCTCGACGGTGAAGTGCCGAGCCCCACGCTGATGCGCGGCACCCTTCAGAAGGTACTCGCCGACCAGGCGACCGGCCGCGGAATCGAGATCCACTACGGCCGCAGGCTGGTGGATTACCGCGAGAAGCCGGATGGAGTGGTCGCACGCTTCGCCGACGGTAGCGTAGTGGAGGGCGATCTCCTGGTCGGCGCTGACGGGATTCGCAGCCGAGTGCGGGCAGTCATGGATCCCTCTGCGCCCGCTCCGAGCTACACCGGGCTGCTGAACCTGGGAGGCATCGTGCGGAGCTCGGGTCTCGCACCCACGCCGCACACGATGCGGATGATGTGGGGGAGATTCGCCTTCTTCGGCTACACGGTTCGTCCCGACGGCGAGGCCTGGTGGTTCGCCAACGCCAGCCGTGATAGGGAACCCGCCCGCGGCGAGCTGGACGCAATCTCGACGGACGCCTGGAAGGCCCAGCTGCGTGAGCTCTTCGGTAGGGATGCGGCGTTCGTGCTCGAGCTGATCGAGGCGACCCCGCACATCGGGGCCTTCCCCATCCACGACATGCCGAGCCTGTCCACCTGGCACAGCAAGCGGGTCGTGTTGCTGGGAGACGCCGCGCACGCGGTCTCGCCGAGCGCGGGGCAGGGAGCCTCGATGGCGCTGGAGGACGCCCTGATGCTTGCTCACGCCCTGCGCCGCCACGGCAGGATCGACGATGCGCTGGCGGCGTACGAGGCCGCGCGCAGGCCGCGCGCCGAGCGCGTTGTGGCTAGCGGCCGCCGCCGTGGGGCCTACAAGGCGCCGAAGTCCTGGCTTGCCTTGAAGACGCGCGACCTCATCATGCCCGCGGCGCTGCGGCTGTTCGCGCGCGAAGGGGCGATGTCGTGGGTCCACGACTACCGCATCGACTGGGCGGGTCCAGGCGAGTTGGCGCCGGCGGCGGCGTCCAGCACCACCTCCACGCGGTTCCACCCGCGGACCGAATTGACACGGTAGATGGCGGTAGCGCGCTCCAGCTCCTCGGGGCGTAGGATCCTCTCGCGAACGCTGCCCTCCTCCAGCAGCGCGCGACGCATCACCCCGGGGAGCAACCCACAACGAAGCGGCGGAGTCCAGTGCTCGTCCTCGAGCTGGACGACCAGGTTGCCGTTGGCGAACTCGGTGAGCTCACCGCGCTCGTTGACCATCAGCACCTCGTCGAATCCCGGCCGCTCCGAGAGACGACGCTCGTACGGCTCACGCAGGGTCGTCTTGTGGAAGAGGAATACGTCGTCGCTGCGAACCGGCTCGGCCGCGATGCGTGCGAAGAGCGGCTCTGGCTGTGGAGCGAAGGGAGAGCTCTCCACCGACAATGACCCTTCCGACGAGAGGAGCAGCCGCACCCGGCGGGGATCCGGCTGCCCCTCCGTCGCCGCAGCCAGAGCCGCCCGCGCTTCTGCCGGGTCGAAGGGGTAACCGAAGTAGGCGGCGGAGGCGGCCAGGCGGTCCAGGTGCTGCTCCAGCAGACGATACCCGCTCGCCGGATCGTATAGCAGCGTCTCGAGCAGGGAGAATGGGGGGATGCGGTGGGTGGTGAACGCGGCCTTCTGGAGGCACTCCGCGTACTCCGCGGCGGGCGTCGAATCGTAGGTGATGCCGCTCCCCACCCCCATTTCGAGCCGACCGCCCTCGAACATCAGCAGCGTGCGGATCGGCACGTTGAAGACGACCTCCTCCGGCGTCACGAATCCCACCGCGCCCGTGTACACCCCGCGCGGAGTGCCTTCCAACTCTGCGATGATCTCCATGGTCCGCACCTTGGGTGCTCCGGTCACGGAGCCGCTGGGGAACAGCGCCCGGAAGAGGTCGTACAGCGTGAGGTCGGGACGAGTGCGGGCCCGAATCGTCGTGGTGAGCTGGTGAACCGTCGGATAGGATTCGACCTCGAAGAGGCGGGTCACCTGCACCGAGCCGAACTCCGCTACCCGGCCGGCGTCGTTGCGTAGCAGGTCCACGATCATGAGGTTCTCCGCCCGCTCCTTCCCGGAGCGACGGAGCGCTTCCGCCAACCTGCGGTCCTCGGCCGGCCAGCGACCACGCCGGCAGGTGCCCTTCATCGGTCGCAGCTCCAGCTCATCCCCCGACCAGCGGAAGAAGAGCTCCGGCGAGATGGAGAGGACCGAGACGCCGGGGAGCCGCAGCAGGGCGCAATAGGCGGCCCGTTGAGCGTGTCCAAGGGTGGCGTACAGATCGAAATCGGAGCCCCCTTCGGGCGCCGTGCCCTGCAGCTGGAAGGTGAGGTTCACCTGGTAGGTATCGCCCGCCGCGATCCACTCTCGGACGCGCGCGACTCTCCGCGCGTATTCATCGCTCGCCAGGCTCGCCGTCCAGGGTGGTTCTACGGCGGAGAGGGTCGCTGCAGAAGGCGACGGCGGCCTCACCTCGCGGCGCTCACCGAAAAGGCCGAACCAGAGCAGGGGCAGATCGGTCCGCGCGGGCCGCGTCGTGAGCTTTGGATCGATCGCGGAGGCTGCCTCGTAGGTCACGAACCCTCCCGCGTAGGCTCCCCCCGCTACCACGTTCTCCAACGCGCGCAGGGCGGGCTCCACCTCCGTGGACCGCCACGCCTCGATCACCCCCAGGGGTCTCGACAGCTCCCATCCGCGCCCACCTGCATGAAAGGCGTCGAAGCGCGCGTATGGCTCCCTCTGTTGCTGCTTCATCGAAAAACGCTCCGACATCCATGCCACCAGCGAGGGGGGGGAGGAACCAGCTCTCGCCGTTCCGACCTCCGGTAAGTGGCTGATCGGAAGGGTGAAGCGCGCCCTCCCCCGTGCCGATACTGAACACGGTGCGACGCAATTCGCTCGGCCGGAAGGGAAGCTAGCATAGACCGGCTTTCCGCAGTACGCAAACCCTGTCAGCCCGTCGTTCATGACCCCCGCACTGTCCGCTCAGGCGCCCCGCCTTTCGCCCTTGCATGCCATCGAATCCTTCCGGGAGAGAATCGGCGACTGGTCCGACGGCTACGGCGTCGCCGCGGAAGCTACTGCCTTTCTGGCCGACCAGTTGGCCTCCCCGACGGTGCACATCTACCGCATCGAGCCGATCGCCAACGAGCTGGTCCTCCTCGGACGCTCCGGGAACGGGGAGCGTCGAGGCGAAGCCGTCGGGATGCGACGGCGAGCCGGAACCGGTGTGCTCGCGCGCGCCCTCGCGCAGAAGAGCACACAGAAGGTCCTGAACTCGTACGTGGAGGCCGATTTCGTCAGCAGCCTTCCCGGACAGACGCGATCGGAGGTGGCGGTGCCGGTAATCTCCGGGGAGGTGGTGGTGGGTCTCGTCCACCTTGTATACGAGGGCGGTGCACGACCGCAGGGCGAGGATGTCGATCTGGCGGAGATGGTGGCGGTCCAGCTCGTACCGGTGCTGGAAGGGGCCGGCGCCGATGCGGTGCGCGGCCGGGAGGGGATCATTACCTATGCTTCCCGGCTGGCGAGCCTGCTCGCGAGCAGCGAGGACCTTCCCACTGCACTGCAGCTGGTCGCGGAAGGAGTCCTGGAACTGACCTCCGCCGGCGGCGCCCTGCTCCTCTTCCGCCACGGCAGCCGCCAGGCGCTGGAGCTGGCGGCGTCGGCGGGATCGGTACCTTCCCTCCCCGACGGTCTGATCCCGATGGAGGGAACGATCTTCGGCGAGGTGGTGCGCTCCGGCCGCTCCCGCGCCTGGTGCCGCGCGAGCGGTGACGAGGCGCTCTTCGGGGCGGGAGAGGCGGAGGACGAGGTCCAGAATGCGCTGGTCGTGCCGCTGGTCGCCGCGGGCAAGACTTTCGGGGCGCTCGCCGCCATCAATCGACGCGACGGTGGCAGCTATGCTCCCACCGAAGTCGAAAACCTTCACCTGCTGGCGCGCCACGCCGCCCCCATCGAGCCGATGCGGCAGATCGGCCCCCTTCGGCGGATGCTCTCCGACAATTCGTTGATTGCCGAGGTGGGACGGGCGGTCACCGGCACACTCGGTCTGGACGAGGTCCTCGGGCTGGTGGTTCGCGCTGCCGAGATGCTGGTGGGCGCACGCGGAGTGGCGCTGGGTCTGATCACTGAAGACGGTGAGCACCTGAAGCTCGCCGCTACTAGAGGTACCCTGAGCTCCAGCCAGGGCCAGTCGGTTCCGATACAGGGCACGCTCATGGGGTGGAGCGTCGCCACGGCGTCTCCGGCGATCTCCCCCTGCGTCTCCGATGACCCGCGGGGCTTCGTCCACGACATCCGTCACGGGCCAGGCGTGGTGCTGCCGCTCGAGTCCCGAGCGCGCATCTGGGGTGCGCTCATGGTCACCCGCGCCGAGGGCGCTCCGCCCCCTTCGGACGAGGACCTGGACGCGCTAAGAAAGCTGACGGGCTACGCCTCGATCGCGATCGACAACGCCCAGCTCTATCGCGAGCAGACCGACCTCTCCCGCGCGCTGCGGGCGCAGACGGAGGAGCTGAAGCGAGCCTACTCCGAGCTGCGCGAGAGCCAGGAGCGGCTGGTCGTGTCCGAGAAGATGGCGGCGCTCGGTCGCATCACCGCTGGCATCGCCCACGAGATCAATTCGCCGCTGGGCGGCATCCTCAACTGCCTACAGCTCGCAAACTCGTACGCCAGCGAGTACCAGGCGTCCATCGGGGATCCCGAAGTTACCGCCGAGGATCACGCGGCCATCGCGCACGACTTGCTGGAGGCCATCCGCATGGCGGAAGCGGCCACGCGCAAGGTCGCACAGTTCGTGCGCACGATCAAAGGGCAGACCCGCACCGGCGAGGAGACCGTTCACGCCGCCTTCGGCGTGGCCGAAGAGATCGACACAGTGGTGACGCTGCTCGGCCACGAGCTTCGCAATCGCCACGTGCAGGTGCTGACCGAGGTCGAGCCGGACCTTACGCTGGTCGGCGACCGTGGCAAGTTCTCGTTGATTCTCCAGAACCTCATCAGCAACGCGGTCGACGCCTACGAGGGCGAAGCGGGCGACGTGTGGGTGCGAGCCCGTAATGAAGCCGGCTCGGTGGTCCTCGAGATCGATGACAAGGGTTGTGGCATCCCCGAGGCCATTCGGCCGAAGATCTTCGACTATCTGTTCACCACCAAGGACGTGGGCAAAGGGACGGGGCTCGGCCTGTCGATCGTGCACAGCATCGTCACCTCTCACTTCCACGGGGACATCTCGGTGGTCAGTGAACCCGGGGTGGGCACCCGGTTCACCGTGCGCTTTCCTCCCCTCACCCCGGATCAGAAGTAATGGCGCGCAAATACAGCTCGTCTGTCCAGAGCTCGGGTTACACCCTGCTCGTCATCGACGACAGCCCGGACATCCTGGCGTCGACCCGAGCTTTATTGGAGGCTGAGGGGCACCGCGTGATCACCGCGCCGGACGGACCTGCGGGAATCGAGGCCTTCAACCGCGAACCCATTCAGCTCATCCTGGTCGACTACTTCATGCCCGGGATGACGGGCGAGGAGGTGGTGCGGGAGATCAGGAAGCGCGACCAGCTCGTTCAGATCATCCTCCAGACCGGATACTCGGGTGAGAAGCCCGCCCGGGTGATGCTGCGCGAGCTCGATATCCAGGGGTACCACGACAAAGGGGATGGGGCGGAGCGGCTACTGCTCTGGGTGGACTGCGCCCTCAAGACGTATCGCCACGTACTGGCGATGGAGAAGAACCGCAAAGGGCTGCGCTACATCCTGGACCTCACCCCCGAGCTGCACCGCCTGCAGCCGATGGACGACCTCCTCGAGGGGCTCCTGTGGCAGGTCGAGGCGCTGCTCGGCGCCGACAACTCCTTCGTTGCCACGGTCAATCCCGAGGCGTCCACGCCGAGGCTCGCGGGCGGAAGCAGCGAGGGCTTCGTGGCGCTGGTCGACAACACCGACATGCACATCCGCTTCGGCACCGGCCGCTATCACGGCGCCGACAAGACCGCGGCCCTGTCGGACGGTGAGCAGAGGCTGATCCAGGAGGCACTCCAGCGGGGCGCAGCGTGCGTCGAAGATGAGGCCAGCGCCGTACCCCTCATCCTGGGCAGCCGGACCGTCGGCGTCATCTACCTCGATCGCCGCACCGGTCAGGGGCGCGATCGGGAGCTCCTGGAGATCTTCGCCAACCAGGCTGCGGCCGCGGTGCAGAATTCGCTTCTGTACGACATGGCCACGCTGGACTCCCTCACCGGGGCGTACCTGCGCGGCTTCGCCATCCAGCAGCTCCGCCATGCGCTGAAACGTAGCCTCCGACGGGGAGACGAGCTCTCGCTGCTGATGATCGACCTCGACCGGTTCAAGCAGATCAACGACCGGTATGGTCACCCCGCGGGCGACCGGGCTCTTTCCACGGTAGGCCGCTTCCTCTGCGAATGCGTCCGGGAGAGCGATATCGTCGGCCGCTACGGCGGCGACGAGTTCATCGTGATCCTGCCGGATACTACCGCGGCGGGCGCCGCCATGGCGGCCCAGCGCCTGCTGGATCGCGGCGCGGACCTGCGTGTGGAGGTCGAGGGGACTTCGATCCCCATCCATCTGAGCGTCGGCATCGGCACCGTCTCCCTGGCAACCGATGGAGACGAGCCGCTGCTCGGCGACGATACCCTGGTCGAGACGATCGCGGAGGGGCTCATCGCGCACGCGGACCGCGCCCTCTACTCCGCCAAAGGCACCGGCCGCCCCGGCGAGAGCACGCCGATCTCCTGGAAGCAGCTGCTATCGGCGCGAGCCGCCTGAGACAGGCGCAGGTCGGTCCCCGGTACGCCGCTTGCACCTTCGCCGTCCCTCAGCCGGCTCGCACCGATTTCGGACAACCAGAGCCCGGGAGGTTGGTCATGGCCCTCTTCTATGATCGCGACTACGGATACGACCGCGATTACGGACGGCGCTGGGAGCGGGAGCGCCCTCGCGGTTTCCGCGGCTACTCCCCCTGGAGCGACGTACCTGAAAGCCACGAATCCGGCCCGGAATGGGAGCGTTGGCGCTACGACCGCGGCTTCCGCGGGGAGCCCCGCCATCCGCGGATGTGGAGCGGCGAGCGCTACGACGCGGAGTATCGCGGCCGCTGGGAGAGGGATGTCGGTGACCCCTTCAATGACCGCGGCACGCACACTCCGTTTCGTGTGACCCGGGGCCGATTTCGCGGTGCCGATCAGCGGGATTACGGCTGGGACGCCGACTACGATCGCGACTACTCCGCCAACCCGATGGGGTACGATCCCTATGAAGAGCCCCCCGGCCGGCGTGGTCGCAGGTATGGAGGGCGGTGGAGATACGATCGGGGCTTTCGCGGGTACTGAAAGCTAGGCTTCACCGACTCCGAAACCCGCTGCGAAAGAAGTGCCGCCTCCAGTTCACTGAAGGCGGCGCTTTCCTTTGTCGGTACGGCAGCAAACTCGACGGTAAACAGACAACACTGCCCGCTGCGGAGACCAGGCGGACCCGCTCCTCAACTCTTCCCCATCCTCCGCTTCAGCTCCTGCAGCCGGGCCTCAACCTCCTCGGCTGACGGGGCCGAGCTGCCGGGATGCGGAGGAGTGTCATCGAGGTCTTCCAGCGCCTCGGCGTACGCGCTGTTGCCGCCGACCTTCTCGGCCATCCGCTCCCACTCGTCGAAAGAGCGCGCGGCGTCATCCGCGACAGAGCGGATCCGCTCCCCCGCGTAAGCTCGACGTAGCCGAGCGACGAGCTCGTAGCGGTTCGCCTCCGCCTCCTGGTACTGGCGCTTCATGTCCTCGGCTTCCTTGCGACGGAGGGCCAGCTCCGCCTCGGTGGCCGATATCTTCTGCTCCAGTACCACGATGCGCTCGCGGTGGCGGGTCGCGAACTCCTCCGCGACCCGTACCGTCTCCGCGTCGTTGATACGGCTGGCCAGCTGGCCACGCCGCTCCGTCCGCTCCAGCTCCTCCCGCTCGCTCACCAGCCGCGCGCGCATGCGCTCCAGATCCTCCTCCAGACGGGGAATGAGCGCGCGCGCCTCCACCAGCTCCCGCCGCATGGAGCTGAGCAGGTGGGCGACCTCGTCCTCGGGCTCACGCTTGTTGAGCTCGGCACGGAAGGCCGCGAGGCTCTCCTTGAACAGCTTCTGGAGGTCTTCGAACATGGCCACGAACATAGTGTTCGGCGACCCCGCCGGCCAGCCTCACCGATCGCTTCCCGCCGGGCGGGAGTAGGTTGGGGGTCCGACTCTTGCTCGATCGGGCCCTCGGGAACCCTTCTGCGGAGCCACATGACGACCGATAACGCCGCGATACCCGATATGACGCCCAGGGGCGGCCTCACTCGCGAGGAGCAGAAGTCGGTCACCCACGGCGACTTCTGGATTCCCGAAGAGGAGCGCGAGAAGTACAAGCGGGCGCTCGATGCACTGAACCGCGAAGGGATTCCCTACGTGGTGAGCGGAGCGTACGCGATCTACGAGCATACCGGCATCTACCGGGAGACCAAGGATCTCGACCTCTTCCTGGACCCCGGCCACATCGTCGAGGCGGCGCGGGTACTCCGCGCTGCAGGCTTCGTGACCCGCCTGGAGCAGCCTCACTGGTTGGCCAAGGCTACCCTCGGCGAGCATTTCGTCGACCTCATCTTCGGCATGGGGAATGGCCTCGCGCTCATCGACGAGGACTGGTACCGGTACAGCAAGCCCGCCATCCTCGCCGCCCGACCCGTGCGGGTTTCGCCCGTGGAAGAGCTGATCTGGCATCGACTCTTCATCAGCGAGCGTCATCGGCAGGACATGGCGGACATCGTCCACCTCATCCTCTGTCAGGGCACCCACATCGACTGGAATCGACTGGTGCGCAAGACCGGCGAGCACTGGCCGCTGCTGCTCTCCCAGCTGCAGACGTTCACCTACGTGTATCCCGAGGCGCGGGACAGAGTCCCCACGGCGGTGATCGAATCGCTACTCGACCGCGCCCGCGAGGACCTGCGGCGAGAGCGGTCCGGCGAGTCGATGACTCGTGGCCCCCTCATCTCCCGCTTCAGCTTCGCGATCGACGTGAACGAGTGGGGTATGCGGGACCTGCGCGACGAATACGTTCGACGTACCGAGCAGCTGCCGATCATCCAGCAGATCGCGACGGCCGACGTGTGGGACGAGCGGTCGGAGATGTCCGCCGATTACCTGCGACGATACCAGCTATGACGGAGGGTCCGCGCCGAGACGGCCCCGGCGAATCCGGCCGCCCCGCACTTCCTCCCGAGCGCGAGCGGCGCAAGCGGGATCGGCGTCGCGCTGTCGTGCGCGTGGCCGCCGTGGGCGACTTCCATTCCTCGGAGAGTACCGCTGGCGCCTATCGCGACCACTTCGCCCGCGTCAATGCCGAGGCCGACGTGCTCCTGCTGGCGGGGGACCTCACCAACTGGGGCACGCCGGCGGAGATGCGTGTGACCGTGGCAGAGCTCGCCGACGTGGACATCCCGATCGTTGCCGTCCTCGGCAACCACGATCACGAAGCCGGCGAGACCGAAACCGTCTGCGAGATCCTTCGAGACCGGGGCATCCACGTGCTCGACGGGGACACCTATGTACTGAACGATCAGGTCGGAATCGCGGGAGTGAAGGGATACATGGGAGGGTTCGGCCGTCGAGCGCTCACCGCGTTTGGCGAGGCTCTCACCAAGAACTTCGTAGCCTCGTGCCTCGAGGAGGTGCAGAAGCTCGAGCTGGCGCTGCGACGACTGTCCACGCCCACCCGCATTGCCCTGCTGCACTATGCGCCCGTGGTGGATACGGTGATCGGTGAGCCGGAGCAGATCTACCCCTTCCTCGGGACCGATCGCCTGGCGGAGCCGCTCGATCGCTTCGAGGTTTCGGTCGCCTTCCACGGCCATGCGCACCACGGCACCTTCGAGGGCCGCACGGCCGGCGGCGTCCCCGTCTACAACGTCTCCCACCACCTCATCCGCCGAGAGGGCCGGGGGGATATGTATTTCGTTTATGAGATTCCGCTGGGGGAGGGAGTGGGAAGCCAGGAGCCAGAAGCCAGAAGCCAGGAGGAGGGAGTTAAGCGCTAGGAGGTAGAAGTTCCTCAACTCCTAACTCCTCCAGTCCTCCGCTTCCTCCGCGGCCTTACCTCCCCGTCCAGAAGCCTCATCAGCGCCGCCTCCTCCGGGTAGTAGTCCACCGGCGACTCCGCCTCCACCGGCCGTGGCGCCTTCCGCATCACTCGCTCGATCGTCTGTCCCTTCAGGTACCGTTCGACGACCGTGGGATGGATGTAGGCGCTGCGGCACACGGACGGCGTGTTGCCCAGCTCGCTCGAGACGAGCTTGCACATCAGCACCACGTTCTTCTCCGCCTCGCGCTTGGTTCTGGCCGGACCCAGGTCAGCCAGGATGGTGGCCGCGCGCAGCGTCCCGCCCCAGGTCCGGATGTCCTTCGAGGTGTACCGCTCCCCCAGGATCTCCTTCAGATAGCGGTTCACGTCCTGGGCGGTCACATCGCGCACGGTCCCATCCTCGTCCACATACCTGAAGAGCCGCTCACCCGGGAGCTCGAGCAGCTCGCGGATGATCTCCACGAGCGGGGTTGCGGCGACCACCCGCCGCTGATCGATGCTGCGCTTGCCGCGGTAGCTGAAGGAGAGATTGTTGCCCTCGATGGCCAGGTGGCGCTTCTGCAGCGTGGCGATGCCGAAGGTTCGGTTCCGCACCGCGTAGCGCTCGCTGCCCACCCGGAAGAAGGCGCGCACCATCAACCGGACCACTGTCGCGAGCACCTTCTCGCGCCCGAGCCCCTCCTGTTTCAGGTGCTGGTTGGTGACGTCCCGCAGGCGGGGAAGCGCGCGGGCAAAGGAGAGAAGCTTGCGGTATTTGCGCCTCGCGTTCCGGCGCACGAAGGTGGGGTTGTAGATGTACTGCCTCCTCCCGGCGGCGTCGATGCCAATCGCCTGCACCTTCGCGCCCGCGGCGGGCGCGATCCGCACCTCGGTCCAGGCCGGGGGGATCGCCAGCGAGCGGATCCGGGCCAGGGCGTTTTCATCGGCGATCGGTGTGCCGTCGGGGGCGAGGTAGTCGAATCCCTCCTGCTGCGTGCCCACCCGGCGCCACATCTTTCTCTCCCGTGCGGACTCGTTGGGCGCCATGGCTCAGCTCGCCTCCTCGTCCGCCTTCCCCACCCCGCGCAGCAGGTCGGGCGGAGGGAGCCCGTGCTCGCCCCCCTCCATCGCTCCCGCCATGGAGGATTGGCTGTCGTGCAGCCCGCCCCCCGGCTCGCCCCGGCGATGCACCCGGTAGGTGGGATGGGCGAGCTCCACCGAGGGCTCCGCCGCGAAGGCCGCGAGGATTCGACGGCTGACCAGGTCGACCGTACCGCGATGTCGGCGCACGGCAGTCAGGAAGCGCAGCGTCAGCTCGATACCGGTGCCGGAGATGGTGATGTACACGATCGGCGTCAAGGTACCGTACTTGAAGGCGTAACGCTGCTCCAGCCGGCGAAAGCCAGCCTCCAGCTCCGGCCCGAGCTCCTGATGGACCTCATCGCCGATCTCCCGCATCAGCTCCTCGGCGCGCCTCCAGTCGCTCTCGAAGGTGATGGTCACGCGCACCTCCTGCCACGCCCATGGATTCTCGGCACCCTGGAAGTGCACCTGGTCGGAGAGCAGACGATAGTTGGGGATGGAGACCAGCCGGCCGCTCGACTGGCGGCCGTAGACGATCGTCCCCACTTCCAGCACGGTGGTCTTGAGCACGCCGATGTCGACCACATCGCCCAGCACGCCGTTTACTTCGATGCGACTGCCCACGTCGATCCCCGATCGACCGGAGATGTACAGCCAGCCGACCACGGACTTCAGCACGTCCTGCAAGGCGACCGCAATTCCGGCCAGCAGCACCGCGAGGACCGTCCCCAGGCCTTGCAGTGAATCCGCAAAGAGGGCGACGCCGCAGACGACGAGCAGGAAGGCAGCGGCGTAGCTGCTCCACTTCTGCAGGATGTGCCGACGGTTGATGTCCTCGATGTTCTCGCGGATGAGGCGGCGGATCAGGCGGGTCACGGCGTAAACCACGACCACCATCACCACGAACGCCACCAGCTTCTCGCCGAGATCGTGCAGGTATAGGTCCCGCCAGCGCTCGAGGGTCTGCGGGAGGGGGAGGGCCACGCTGTCGGGCTGCGGGATTGGTAAGGTCCCCTGGATCATGGCGGGCGTGGCTCGCGATTCTGGTGCCAGAGGGCGAGTCAGCGCACGGTGAAGGTGCCGCTACGGGCCTCGAGGCGCCGGGTGGGAAGCCCGATCACGCGCACCAGCAGTCGACGGAGGCCGCTCTCCACCGCGCTCTCAGGCGAGGCGCGCCCCTCCACCGCCGGACCCACGTCGCCTTGCAGCCACCGTCGCAACTCCTCGAGGTCGGAGAGCGACAACGTCTCCACCTCCAGGCGCGCAAGGTAGTAGAATCGGCCCCTTCGTGGGGGTCGGAGATTGACGCGAAGTTGTGCCCCTACGGCGGCTTCCGCCTGACTCAGGGTGGCAAAATGACGCTCACCGTTCGGTGCGGTGAGGCTGTAGGTTCGGTCGAGGGGATCCTGGGTCAGGGCGAACGCAACCTCCTGCTCCCCCGCTAGCCGATCGAAGAAGCGATTCTCCCACAGCTCCACTCGCAGGCGAAAACGTAGCGGGAGGCCGGACTCGAGCGCGCGGCGGAGCGCGGGATCCCTCAGCAGCCCGACCGCATCGATCACGGGCACGTAACCCTGCTCGGGCGGCGCCTGCCGGATCTGCAGCCGCGCGGTGGCCTGCGCGGCGGCGTACGAGGTGAGGCAGAGGAGGGCCAGCGCGAGGCCGAAGAGAACCCTACCGGCCCGGTGGAGAGCGATCAAAAGCGCGGGCCGAGTCGGATGAACGCATTCAGACCGCCCGAGCCGGATAGCGGCAACGCCACGAACGCCCCGACGCGGCCGATCATCAGTCCCGCCCCGACGTCGACGGAGAGAGGCTCATCCGTGCTGCTGTCCAGATTCCAGCCCCGCCCCGCGTCGACGAAGACGATCCAGTCGGGTGCGAACTCCCAGGTGGGCTCCGCGGCGACCCCGACTTCCTCATCGTCGTCGTCCATCCACGGCGCCGAATCCCAGCGCATGCGGAAGGTGAAGCGGCCGCGGTACTCCGCCTGGAAGAGGGCAAAGGCATCGCATCCGTAACGCGGGAAGTAGGCGGCAGCCTCGGGATCGTCCACGTCGGCCAGGGAACGATGCACCGTGCGCGACCGCGCGCCGCAATCCAGGCTGAACAGGTCATATCCCGGAAGCGTGCCCTCGCCCCCCATGGCATGCTGGTATTGCGGCGGCAGCGGCTCGCCGCTCAGCGAGCCGCCGAGCAGAAGTCGAAAGTTCAGGCGGGAGCGCGGGTCCACCCGATTGTACCGACGGATGTCGATGAAGCCGGCGGAGAACCGGCCAAAGCTTTCGCCCGCGTCGACCAGCAGATTGGGCCCCTCGGGCTCCGGTCCTTCAGGCGCGAAGGATTCCGGGTAGATCAGGTCCCCGGTCAGCCCCTGATCGATATGGCCGCGCAGGTACCAGCCGGTGGATGGCTCGAGCGGATCGCTGCGGGTATCGAAGGCGCCGGAGAGGCGTGCAATCGTGACCTTTCCCTCTCCGACCAGCGGCTCGGGGCGCCACTCCTCGGCGTTACGGAAGATGGACCAGGGGCTTCCGGAGGCAAGCGACCGATGGCGCTCGTAGCGAAGCGCTGCAGTGAGGGAGAAGGGTGTCCGGTCGCTGCTCCAGGTCGTGAACAGGCTCACGCCCTCACGCTCGAAATGGTCTCGGAAGTCCCGGTGCAGAAAGAAGGTGGAGAGTCCGCTCTCCAGGTCGGTCATCTGCCAGGCCTCGATCGGCTCCACCAGCGAGTGGGCGGTCGCTCCGATACGCAGCTCCTGTCGCCCGCCTAGGAACTGCTCCGCCTGGACGTAATAGCCCAGGTCGTCGGTGTCGATGCGGATCCCCGTTTCGGTGCGGTAGATGGCCAGGGCGTGCACGCGCAGCGGGTTCGATCCCTCGGTCCGCACCCTTGGACCGAAGGTGATCGGCAGCCCCTCCACGCGGTTGTAGCTATCCCCGGTCGCGATCAGAAAGTCGCTCCGCCCCCACTCGAACGCATTGGAGAAGCCAATTCCCCCTCGGGGACGCTCGGCGCGGACCAGATCACCGTTGCTGCGGCGGTACCGGAGCCTCTCCGCGTACGTGGTGACTGCACCACTGATCGTCGCGTTCTCGAGACCGCCGACCCGTCCTCCCACGACCGTCACATTCCCACCCACCGACGCTCCCTGCTCCAGCTGCAGGTCACCGTTCACCACGAGCACGTCTCCGGTGATCCGACCCGCCAACGTCAAGGGTCCCTCCAGCACGGATACACTTCCCACAATGGTATCGCCGGCGGACACGGTGGCCGTGCCGATCAAGCGCAGGCGGAGGGGGTCGTTGAAGACGGCCACCACCGAGTCCGCCACCTGGTCGGGCAGCTCCAGCGTGCTGATGGAGTCTGCTCCGACCGGCTCGACGGGCTCCTGCGCTCGCAGGACAGCGGGGAGCAACAGCACGAGCGCGAGGCCAAGCGGCGCAACCTTCCGCATACGGCCTCCAGAATGGGGTACGAGGCGGGACAACCGCCCGCCCGGGTGGGCACGCCCCATGCCGGGCGACCTGCGATCGCAAGCCCTTGTCGATACCATATTTGCATCTGCCAAAGGAAGGGTCCGTGCTTCCTCCGCGTGTCGATGGGACACGGAACTTAGCGGTCGATCCGGAGTCTGCGCATCCTGCGATAGAGGTTACCGCGGTCGGTGTGGAGCTGGCGGGCCGCCTCGGCGACGTTCCCCCCGGCGCGATCGAGGGCGCGCTGGATCACCTGCCGTTCGAAGGCGTCGAGCCTGTCGGTGAGGCTCAGAGACTCGTCGTCCGCGTACCCCGCACCATCCGACGAGGTCGTGGGGCTCGGGTCCAGGAGAGCACGCACCTCGTCCGCGCCGACTTCGGCTCCGGAATGAAGAATGGTGAGCCGCTCGACAATGTTGGCAAGCTCGCGAACGTTCCCCGGCCAAGAGTGACGCTGCAGGGCGTTCAGCGCAGCGGGAGTGAGGCGAGGAGGGCGCAGGGCTATGCGGCTTCGCTGGCGCTCGAGCAGATGGCTCACGAGCTCCGGGACATCCTCGCGCCGTTCCCGCAGGGGCGGTAGGTGAAGGGGGATGACGTGCAGGCGGAAAAAGAGGTCTTCCCGGAAGCGTCCGGCAGCCACGTCCGCCCGCAGATCGCGGTTGGTGGCGGCGAGCGTACGGACGTCGACGCGCAGCGGTGTGCTCCCTCCCACCCGCTCGAACTCGCCCGTCTCGAGCACCCGCAGTAGCTTCGCCTGCGCCTCGGCTCCGAGATCCCCCACCTCGTCCAGCAGGAGGGTCCCACCGTCGGCGAGCTCGAAACGACCGCGTCGGCGCTCCGTAGCGCCGGTGAACGCCCCCCGCTCGTGCCCGAAGAGCTCCGACTCCACCAGGTCCCGCGGGATGGCGGCGCAGTTGACGCGGATGAAAGGCTTTGCTGCCCGCGGGCTGAGTCGATGGATAGCGGACGCCGCCAGCTCCTTGCCGGTCCCGCTTTCCCCGGTGATGAGCACCCGAGCATCGGTTGCGGCCACCCGCTCGATCAGCTCGCGTACTTGCTGCATCGTCTCGCTGCTGCCCACCAGCTCGTCGTCCGCACCGAGCTCCTCGCGCAGGGCCTCGTTCAGCGCCCTCGCCTGGCGCAGCTCCAGCGCCGAGCGGACCGTCAACAGCAAGGCGTCGGGCGAGAGCGGCTTCTCCAGAAAGTGGAAGGCCCCGAGCTTGGTGGCGCGCACGGCGTCCGAGAGCGAGGCCTTGCCGCTCATCATGATAATGGGCAGGTCGGGTGCCGCCGATCTCAGGTCAGGGAGTGTCTCCAGCCCTGTCCCGCCGGGCATCACCAGATCCAGGAGCATCACGTCCGGCGCTTCGGCCTGAACTGCCGCCAGCCCCGCCCTCCCGGAATCCGCCTCCCGCACGACGTACCCCTCCGCCCGCAGCACGCTGGCGATCATCCGCCGCAGGTTCGCTTCGTCGTCGACGATCAGGATGGAGGGCATTCTGAAGAAGCTAGAATCCGCGCCGCCGTTCTTCTCCCTTCTCACGACCCCGAATCGGAATCTCCACCACAAACTCCGCCCCTCCCTCCGGCCGATTGCGCGCTTCGATCCACCCTCCGTGGGCCTGCACCGTCCGGCGCACGAGGGCGAGGCCGAGGCCAGTGCCCCGGGACTTGGTGGTGAAGTCCGGATCCCAGATGCGGTCGAGCTGCTCCTCCGGAATCCCTGGCCCCGTGTCCATCACCCGCACGCTCACGATGCCGTTGTCGCTGGAGAGGGCGACGCTCACCCGCCCGGGTCCGCCGCCCAGCGCCTCCACCGAGTTCAGCAGCAGGTTCGCGAAGGCGCGGGACAGCGCGTCGTGATGGGCCTGCACTCGGGGAATGTCGGGCGGGGCCATCAGCTCGTGATCGATCTCTGAGGGCAGATGGGTGCGTAGCAAATAGTCGAGCTGCTCGACCAGGTCCACCTCGCTGGTCGGCCCCTCCGGAAGGTGGCCGAAGTGCGTGAAGGTTCGGGCCAGCTCCTCGAGGCGAGCCGATTCCGCGGTAGCCACCTCGAGCGGCTCTCGGAGCGCTGGCTCGTCCGCCGCCCCGCGCTCGATGGCGCGCAGAGCGAGCTGGAGCGGCGTGAGAGAGTTCTTCAACTCGTGCGCGACGCTGCGCGCCATGGTGACCCAGGTGCGCGCGCGCTCCGCCTCCAACGCCCGGGCGCGGGAGAGCTTCAGCTCCTCCACCATGTTCCGGAAGGCATCCCGCAGCACCGCGAACTCACCCGGAGCGTCGCTTCCTGAAGCCGGGGGTGGCAGCGGCTCCTCCCGAGCGACCAGCTGTGACCAGCCGACCAGCTCTCGGATCGGACGGGAGAGCAGGCGCGCCATGCGACGCGAGGAGCGGAGGGCGAGCAGGACCAGCAGAACGGCGAAGAGGAACGCCACCACCGGAATGATCCGCAGCACGCGGGCGTTCAGGTAATCCCACAGCCGGGACTGCTGCAATGAGAAATCGAGCACCGCCCGATGCTCGCTCGCCGCCTCCGCCAGCGCCGGGTCGCCGCTCGACTCCGCCAGGTCGAGAAGCCGCTGGCCGCTGGCCCGCACCTGCTCCCACGCCGCCGGCGACGTGTGCAGCTCCACTACCTGCGAAAGTACGTACGTCCCCAACCCCAGCAGGATCAGCGAGGGGAGTAGCGAGAAGAGCAGCAGCGCCAGCAGCAGCCGGCGCTCGAACGAGCCGCGAGGGGAAGGCACGAGTCCAGGGCAATCGGCTGTCAGCTATTGGCGATCGGTCATTCGGTATCCGTTGTCCGCTTTTCGCTATCCGTTTTTCGGTTGTCAGGTACCAGGTGTTGGGTGTCGGGATCAGATGACAGAAACTAGAAGTTACCTGAGCCGGGCGTCAGTCGTTTGTCGATAGGAGTCGCGCACTGGGTGTGGCGAGGCTGCGCTCGCGCTGTGAAGTTCGGGCGGATGATAGCGCGATCCCCCGAGGTCGTCACAAGCGACTGCTCGCAAATCGGGGTAGAACCGCTTCAACATCTCTAATCTGTTTGATGTCTTCTTCCCTGTCGTCTCGCTATCCGCTGCGGCGGCACCGCTTCGAGCACGGCGACTTCCGGGTCGAGCTGGTCGGACCGGAGTCGCCGGAAGCGCTCATCGACGAGTCCGCCTTCAACGTGGACGAGCGGTTGCCATACTGGGCAGAACTCTGGCCGTCGGCGCGGGCGCTGGCCGAGGAGCTGCTCGATCGGCCCACACCGCGGGGGCCGGTACTCGAGCTAGGGTGCGGTCTCGCGCTTCCCTCGCTCACCCTCGCCTGGCGCGGCGTCCAGGTGGTGGCCTCGGATTACTACCCCGAGGCGCTCGAGTTCGCCACCGAGAACGCGCGCCGGAACCAGCTTCCGCCACCGGAAACACTGCTGCTCGACTGGCGTGACCCCCCGCCCGACCTGCCCCAGTTCGACCTCGTGATCGCGGCGGACGTCCTCTACGAGGCCCGCAACATCGAGATGATCATCAACCTCCTGCCGAGAGTCCTCTCGCCTGCGGGCTCCTTTCTGCTGGCGGACCCTGGTCGTGCGCACTTCCCTCGATTCCGCAAGCGCCTGGGCCCGGCCGGGTGGACCATTGGCGCGGAGGCCACCCGCTTCGTGCCCGGACCCACCGAGCGGCCGATGCAGATCCACCTGCTCACCATTCGTCGCGGCTGACCGGTTCGCCACCACCCTCGCTTCACAACCTGGCACCCGCCTTCCTGACCGGCTTTCCTGCACGGTTCCTTTACCGACCTTCCCACTCGGCTCTCTTGCAGGACCTACCTACCTCGTCCGAGGCCTCCACCACGCCTCCTGGATCTCGACTCGAACCCCCACCGGATGTTAACTTTTATTCTTTCTTGCACTTCGTGCGACTTCAGAGCATCACTGCGGAATGATCGAGCGGCGACAGAGCGTAACCGTTGAGGTCGGCGGTGTTCCGGTCGGCGGCGGGCACCCCGTGGTCGTGCAGTCGATGACCAACACCGACACCGCGGACGTCGAGGGGACGATTCGGCAGGTCGCCGCCCTGTGGCGTGCCGGGAGCCAGATCGTGCGGGTCACCGTCAACAACGACGAGGCTGCGCGTGCGGTTCCCCACATCGTCGAGGGGCTCGACAAGCGCGGCGTGAGTGTCCCCATCGTGGGCGACTTTCACTACAACGGCCACCTGCTGCTCACCCGCTACCCGGATACCGCCGCGGCGCTCGCCAAGTACCGCATCAACCCCGGTAACGTGGGGGCCAAGCGGCGCGACGAGAACTTCGCCACCATCATCGAGCAGGCACTGCGGCACGACAAGCCGGTCCGGATCGGCGTCAACTGGGGCTCCCTCGACCAGGCGCTCCTGACCGACATGATGGACGCGAATGCCGCTCGACCGGAAGCCGAGCGGCTGGACGCGCAGGAGGTGCTTCGCGCCGCGATGATCGAGAGCGCACTGCGCTCGGCGCGGCTGGCCGAGGAGATCGGCCTGGGGCACGATCGCATCATCCTGTCCGCCAAGGTGAGCGGAGTGCAGGACCTGATCAGGGTCTACCAGCGTCTCGCGGCCCTCTGCGACTACCCGCTGCACCTCGGGCTGACGGAGGCGGGGATGGGAACCAAGGGCATCGTGGCCTCCACGGCCGCCCTCGCCATCCTGCTGCAGCAGGGCATCGGCGATACCATCCGCGTCAGCCTGACGCCCAGACCGGGAGGCGACCGCACCGAGGAGGTGCACGTCGCACAGCAGATCCTCCAGTCTCTCGAGATCCGCAGCTTTGCCCCGCAGGTAACTTCCTGTCCGGGCTGCGGCCGCACCACCTCGACCTACTTCCAGAAGCTGGCGGAGGACATCCAGACCTATCTGCGCGATCAGATGCCGGTCTGGCGGCAGACGCACCCCGGCGTGGAGGAGATGAAGGTCGCGGTGATGGGGTGCGTGGTGAACGGTCCGGGCGAGTCGCGCCACGCGAACATTGGCATCTCCCTGCCGGGCACCTTTGAGGAGCCCAAGGCTCCCGTCTACGTGGACGGAGAGCACGTCACCACCCTCCGGGGCGACCACATCGCCGAGGAGTTCCAGCGCATCCTCGACGAGTACGTCGAGACCCATTACCCCGCCCGGAAGGCCGCCTCGGCGAGCTGAGGCGCGCCGGCGCACGCGGGCACTGCATCAGTCAGCCCGCGCCGGCGCTCCACCGCGCGCCCCTCCACCCTGCACGGGCGCCCCTCCATCCGCGCGGGCACGGCGCTCCCGAACTTCCAGCTACATCCGCATCCACGCAGATACACCCACGCCACCCGCGCGGCGGTGGGGAGCCCGTCACGCACGAGCTCGCTGGAGCTCGCCATCGTTCCGACTGGCCCTCGAAGAGCTGCCAACGCCTAACTGGCGTTGAAGATGCATTGCCACCGCCCGGCATCCCCCCTTCCTACCACCGCCAGCATGACACCACAGAACAAGAAGGAAGCGGAGCTCCGCGAGCGGATCATCGCAACGATCCGGGAGGCCGGCGCGGAGGCCGCGTCGGTCGTCTTCCACGACTACCAGACGGGCCGGCACTTCAGTTACGACGGCGATCGCTGGATGCACGCCGCAAGCACCATCAAGGTGCCGGTACTGGTCGGCGTCTTTGCGGCAATCGAACACCAGGACCTCACCCTGAGCTCCCGGATCCACGTCCGCAACCGCTTCTACAGCGTGGTCGACGGCTCGGCTTATCGCGTGGAAGCCGGCCGCGATGCCAATTCGGAGGTGCACGCTTACATCGGCAAGACGATGCGGCTGGTGGACCTGGCCCGGCACATGATCGTCACCAGCAGCAATCTCGCCACGAACCTCCTGCTGGACGCGGTGGGGATCGACCAGGTGCGCAAGACCCTGGACGACTTAGGGGTGGAGGGGGTCGAGCTGCGGAGGGGAGTGGAAGACGAGCGAGCTTTCCAGGAAGGGATCAACAACCGGGTCACAGCGGAGGGTCTGGTGCAGGTCCTGCGCCTCATCGAGGAGCGCCGCGCTCTCTCTGCCGAGGCCTGTGACCAGATGCTGGAGATCCTGCACGCCCAGGAATTCCGCAGCGGCATCCCCGCGGGTCTCCCCGACGACGCCCGGGTGGCGAACAAGACCGGAGAGATCTCGACCGTGGCGCACGATACCGGGCTGGTCTACCTGCCGGACCGGAAGCCGTATGCCCTGGCCATCCTCACCGAATGGTCGCCCAACCGCACCTCCGGGCGACGGGAAACGCTCGCGAACATCTCGCGCGCGATCTACGAGCACCTCACCGAAGGAGAGGACTGATGGCGCTGCTTCCTTCCCTTCCTCTCCCGATTGTGGATGGGTTCGACCTGGACCGTCGGCAACGGGAGGTGCTGCGCCCCTCGGAGTGCGTGCACGATCGCGCCGGTCGTTCCCGGCGGCTCCCACGCTACTTCTATGAGGTGGCCCGCTGGGAGGAGGCGCTGAAGACGCAACTCACTCCGCACTTCGGGCTGTGGGAGCTGATCGACGTCGACTTCCGCGAACACCCCGCAGCAGCGAGCTTCCCCCGCTACATCCCCTGCGCGATTACGCTGCTGGCAGCCCACCTGGAGCTCTTCCGCCTCCGCGTCGGCACCATCGTGCGGGTGGCGGCGAACGGCGGGTACCGGTCGCCCGGGCACGCTCTCTCAACGGTCGCCTCACCGCACATGTGGGGGACCGCGGCCGACATCTACCGGATCGGCGACGAGCTGATGGACTCGCGTGAACGCATCGAAAAGTACACGCGCCTGGCTCGCGACGTGCTTCCCGGGGTGTGGACTCGCCCGTACGGCGAGGCGCCAGGCCATGCTTTCGATCATGTTCACGTGGACCTGGGGTTCGTCACGGTCGTACCGCACGACGCCCCGGATGCAGTCGAGATGGATGTATGAGCGCTCCGCGGGACGGATCGGGGGGGAGCGGGGAGAGCGAACCTAACCGCGCGGGAAGCCACGCTGGAGAGTCGACGAAAAAGGCAGGAAAGGACGAGCTCCCTCCGGGACGACTCCAGCTTGCCGCAATCGGGCTAGAGGCCGAGTTCTCCCTGGTGGTGGATGGTCGTCCGGCGAGGCCGGAGCGGGTTTTCGGTGACCCTCGCTCCTTCCTGGGCGGGGGGCGGATGCACCGCGTCGGAACCTCTTACCACCTCAACACCGGCGGAGCGGTCTACTTTGATACCGGGGTGATCGAGGTCGCCACGCCGGTGATCGAGATCGCGCGCGGGTGCGCTGCCCGGGCTGGTCGGTCGCTATGGGAGGGGGTGCTCGAGGTGCGGAGCGCGCTGGATCGGTGGGAGCGTTCGACGCGGCACGACGCACGGCTGGTCGGCTTCAGCACCCACTACAACATCTCCTTCGAGCTTCCGCGCGCCCTGCGCGCCAACGGACGCTCGGTCGAAGACCTGGCGCTGGTCCTCACCTACCTCCTCCCGCCCCCGGTTATGCTGCTGGCCGCCAACCCTCGCTCTACCGGGATCGGGGTTCGACCGCGCGGCGACCGCATCGAGGTCACCGCCGACTTCACCCCCAGCCCCTCGTTGATGATCGCCACCGCGACCCTCATCACCGGCATCGTGCGGAGCGTGATGAGATGGCCGTCGTTCGAGCTCGTGCAGCTCGAACAGCGCGGCCTTCCGGTCATGCGGGATTTCAAGCCGATCCCGCATACCTCACGGCAGGGTTGGCTCGCGCGAAAGGACTGTTATCCCCGCAACCCCTTTCGCGCGGACATCGACGAACCGTCCTGGGCGGTCACCAGCGGGGAGACGTTGAGCCTGCGTCAGATCGCCCGTCGCACTGTCCGCTACTTCTGGCGTGTCATCCAACAGCTGTCCGACCCTTTCACCTTCCGCCTGATCGGCTCGGTGATCGGCAGTCGCGCTCCTTCACTCCTGGAACTGCCCGACCGCCCGGTAGGGTACGAGGACGTCGGCCGCCTGTGCACCTGGGACAATCTCTTCCCGGAGCACAAGCTCTCCCGCTCCCTCTACGAGCGCGTGCTCATCCGAGCCATCTCCGGCCAGAAGCTGCGCATGCATAGCCACTACTACACCCCGGTGCGCATGCAGGGGTGGACGCAGGTCGTCTTCCGCCGAGACGACAACGGCTCTCTCCACACCTTTCCCATCGACTACCTGATCCGACACCTGGAGAGCTGGGAGCGGGTTTCTTGAGGTTTCGCTGGGTGGTGCGTGCAAGCTGATCCGCGCGACGAGAGGCAACAGTTCCGAGGACCGCGGACCCGGTCGCACGATATACGTGGCCATGTGCGGGCCGCGGACGACCCGAGACAAGCGGTCAACCCCGTCGTCAGGCGACAGAAGCGCCCAGCGCCTGCAGCAACTTATCGTGAATCCCTCCGAATCCTCCGTTCGACATGATCAGAACCACCTCATTCCCCTGTCGCTCCGCGACCAGGCGATCCACGATGGCGTCGACTTCGGGAATGTAGTCGGCGGGGGTGCCGGAAGAGCGCAGCGCCTCCACCACCGCGTGTGGGTTCAGCGCGCTGCCGTCGGCGTAGCGCTCCGGGTGGAAGAGGCCTGCCAGGATGACCCGGGAGGCTCCGGTAAAGGAACGAATGTAGGGCTCCTCGAACTCCTTGCGCTGCGCGGTATAGCTCCGAGGCTCGAAGACGGCGATCACCGGCCTGCCCATGAAGCGCTGCCGCGTTGCTTCGATCGTCTCGCGCACAGCGGTCGGGTGGTGGGCGAAGTCGTCGATCACCGTCACCCCTCCCACCTCTCCGCGCACCTCCATCCTCCTCCGCACGCTGCGGAAGGTCCTCAGGCCCTCGATGATCCTCTCGGCAGGCGCGCCTGCGGTAGTGGCCGCCGCGATGACCGCCAGGCAGTTCCGCACGTTGAAAGCGCCGGCCAACGGCGTCTCCACCTGCCCCCAGTCCTCGCCATCACGGAGCACCCGGAACCGGGTGGCCGTGGTCCCGAACTCGACGTCGGCGGCGGTCCACCGCGGCTGCGGACCGAGCGGGGGACGCTGCAGGGTCGAGCTCGTGCCCACCACGTCCCTGCGCCGTAGCGCGGGCTGCGCCGGTGGTGTCGAGGCGGTCTCCCCGGTCGCAAAGGCGAAGCCCTCCACCGGCGCCCAGGATGCTTCAGCCAGCTCCCTCACCAGCGGAGAATCCCACCCGGCGATCAGCCGTCCATTGCCGGGGATCAAGTTGACGAAACGGGCAAAGGCCCAGACGTACGCCTCCTCGTCCCGGTAGATGTCGGCGTGATCGAATTCGAGATTGTTGACGATCGCGATCTCCGGCAGGTAGTGCCACATCTTCGGACCCTTGTCGAAGTAGGCGGTATCGTACTCGTCCGCCTCGATCACGAAGATGTCGGAGTCGGTGAGCCGGAAAGAGGCGCCGAAGTTCTCGGCGATACCCCCGATCAGAAACGACGGGCGCATCCCGGCGACGTCGAGAACCCAGGCCAGGACGGAGGTGGTAGTGGTCTTGCCGTGGGTGCCGGCCACCGCCAGCACGCGCCGCCGGCGCAGAAACTCTTCCTTGATTGTCGCCGCCGCCGACGTGTATGGTATCTTGTGATTGAGCACCGCCTCCAGCTCTGGATTCCCGCGGGAGATGGCGTTGCCCACGATCACCATGTCGGGAACCGGGCGCAGGTTTTCAGGGCGGTACCCTTCCGCATACTCGATCCCCAATTCCTGGAGCTGCGTGGACATCGGGGGATAGACCTGGGAGTCGGAACCGGTCACCCGGTGCCCCGCCGCACGCAGCAGTCCCGCCAGCGAAGCCATGGCAGTTCCGCCGATTCCAATGAGGTGGTAGTGCACCGGTGCGGTAGTTGCTATCATTTTTGTCTTCCAATCGTTCTTACCAAGAGGTGTCAGGCGGGCGACTGTTCAGACTCCCCCCCGGCACGCGCTTCTTCCACAACCCTATTACTGCCGAGGAGTACGATGTTGAAGAAATCGCTCGCCGCGACCGCGTTGTTGGCGATAGGAATGTCGGCCCTCACCGCCTGTCTGGACGATGCGACGGGTGTCGATTGCCAGCCGTTCAGCAACCAGGTCACCGGCACTTCGGGCGACACGGTCGAGACCCAGATCGGGCTTCGCTACCTGCAGCTCGCGCAGGGGGCGTCTCAGCAGGAGTCACGCTGGTGCTCCACCCTGCAGGTCGAGTACACCGGCATGCTCGAGGACGAAACCGAATTCGATTCGGGCACCCTGACCTTCACCCCGGGAGTCGAGAACCTCATTCCCGGCTTCGTATTCGGCGTGGTCGGGATGCGCGTCGGCGAGCAGCGGCGGCTGTTCATTCCGCCGAACCTCGCCTACGGGAACCAGGACGTCCGGGATCCGCAGACCGGCGACGTTGTGATTCCCGCCAATTCGGACCTCATCTTCGACGTGGAGCTGATCGCAACTCAGTGACGCGCCGGTCGTGACCGACCCGCCGCTGCGTATCACCGAATCGGTCTCCATCCCTCGATCTGAGCTGTCTTTCCGGGCCTCGCGGGCAGGAGGCCCGGGTGGGCAGCACGTGAACACGTCCTCCACCCGCGTCGAGCTGGTGTGGGACGTACTCGACTCGCCCAGTCTTACCGAGCAACAGCGAAAAAGGGTGCTGGATAAGCTGGCCAATCGGATCAACTCCGAGGGGCAGCTCCTGCTCGCGGAGGGCGGAAGTCGTAGCCAGCTACAGAATCGCCAGAGGGTCACCGAGCGATTCGTGGAGCTGCTGGCCGAAGCGCTCCAAGTTCCCAAGGTTCGCCGCAAGACCAAACCGCCAAGGTCCGCACGCGAGGAGCGGTTGAAGGCCAAAAAGCGCCGTTCGGAAATCAAGCGTTTGCGCGGACCGGTAGACAGCGAGTGAGCGGGCATTGCTCTTGCTTGCGGTCTGAGGTAGGGCGTTTGGTCCTGTTCACCTATCCCTGGAGGGTGGTATGTCGATCTTGTGGTGGATCATCATCGGCGGAATCGCGGGCGCAATCGCGAAGTTCATCATGCCGGGGAAGGATCCGGGCGGCATTATCGTCACCATCCTGCTCGGAATTGCCGGCGCGGTCGTAGGTGGGTGGATCCTGGGCCTGATCGTGCCGGGACGTGACATGGGCCCGACGGGCTTCATCGGGGCGATTCTCGGCGCCCTGCTGCTCCTCTGGATCTACCGGATGTTCGTGGGGCGACGCCGGCCGGCCTAGCCGCTGCTCTACGATAAGCGCCCCAGATCAGCAAAGCGCGAGGACCCCGTCTGATCTCTTTATCATCTCGAGCGACGCGAGGGATCGTAGACGCACGCGATCCCTTCGCTGGCACTTCAGAATGACAGGCTGTCACACGGGGCCTTCGCGCTTTCCTTTTTTCAGCCACCCGCCTCTCCTACCGCCGCCGGCGCGACGCTCGATTCCCGCAGCATCTCCTCCATCCGCGACAGGCACCGCGACAGCTTCTTCCCATAGGGTCCCGCCAGAGCGTCAGGACTGAACAACGAGCCCAGCGGGGTGGAGCCGCTTGCGACGAACGGGACGGCGCTGTCGTAGAGGGTATCCACGAAGTGCACCCAGCGCAGCGCGTCGGAGAGTCGCGGAATCGCACGCACGTCGCGCACGAACAGCGCCTCGATCCGGTCGACCATACCCTTGAAGCGGATCGGATGCACGCGTCCGAGGGCAGCGAGCAGCTCGCCGAAGTCCGCGAGGAGCGCGCGCGGGCCGGCGCCCGCCGCCAGCTCCTCCAACCTCTCAGCGCTCAGGAAGTAATCCGTGCCGGGCGAGGCATCGAACCGCCTGTGGCGATAATCCTCTCCCTCGATGCGCACGACCTCAAAGACGGAAGCGAGCTCCTCCACCTCTGCCAGGAAGTCTTTCTGGCTGAAGCGGCCGGCCCCCAGCTCCAGCGGCAGGGTGTTGGAGGTCACCACCACCCTCACCCCGTCGGCGATTGCGCCGCGCAAGAAGGCGAGCGCGAGCTTGAGGTTCCCGGGATCGTCCAGCTCCCACTCGTCAACCGCCGCTAGCCGCTGCGTGGAGAATGCCCGCCGCGCCTCGTCGACACCCGCCAGCCCGATAAAGTAGACCAGCTCGTCGAAGGTGAGGTACGCCTTAGGGTAGGGTGCCTCGTGCCACAGGGCCGCCAGCAAGTGCGTTTTGCCTACGCCGAAACCGCCGTCGAGGTAGACGCCGTAGCCAGACCCCGGCCGTCGTCGCCGGAGGCCAAGTCGCCCGAACAGACCTGAAGGAGCGGCCAAGTCGCGCAGCTCCTGCGCCAGTCGCTCGAGCCGTTGCGCGGCAGACGTCTGAGAGGGATGGAGGGGTGCGTAGTTGCCGAAAAGCTTATCGCTGAAGCGCGCGGAGGGAACGAAGCTCCCCAGTAGCTCCTCCAGACCGGGGCGCGGCGGGAGCGAGCCGACCAACTGATCGAGATCCAGCACAGAGCTACACCCGCCGGCTCCGCCAGAGATAGAAGGAGGCGATGGAGCGCCAGGGACGCCAGCGCTCCCCCAGCGCCTCGAGCTCCTTCCGGCCAGGCCGTTCCGCCAACCCGTATGCCTGCTGAACGGCAATCCGCAACCCGAGATCGTCGACGGGGAGAACGTCAGGCCGGCGCAGGGTGAACATCAGGACCATCTCTGCCGTCCAGCGGCCAATCCCCTTCACGCGAACCAGGTGCTCGATGACCTCGTCATCCGTGAAGGAGTCGAAGCGATGGGGCTCCAGGGTGCCGTCCAGCCAGCGGGTAGCGAGGTCGCGGAGGTAGACCACCTTGGCGCGAGACAGGCCGCACGCCCGCAAGGTCTCGTCGGGGAAGGCGAGGATCTCCGCCGGCGTAGGACGACGGCCGTCCGGCCCCAGCGCTTCGATACGCCCGAGAATGGTCGCGGCCGCCTTGATCGAGAGCTGCTGACTCGCGATCGCGTCCACCAGCGACCACCAGAGGTCGGGCTCGTGCGAGGGCTCGAACGGCCCGATCCGGTCGATCAGGTCGCGCAGCACCGGGTCGGACGCGCGCAGCGCTTCGACCGCCTCCGGCGGCATGCTGGTTCGCTCCGGACGCCGTGTGCTCAATGCGAGTTCTCCCTGCTCAGCTCGATCATGCGCTCACGCGTCAATCGATAGGTGTACCATTCCTCCAGCCGGCGACCCCCCAACCGCTCGTAGAAATCAATCGCCGGCTCGTTCCAGTCCAGGACCATCCATTCCATGCGGCCGCACCCCTCCTCCACCGCCCGCGCCGCAAGATAGCGAAAGAAAGCCCGTCCCACTCCACGTCCTCGCGCCTCGGGAAGGACGAAGATGTCCTCCAGGAACAAGGTGGGCCTGGCCAGGAACGAAGAATAGGTGTGGTAGGTGATCGCATACCCCACCGCTTTCCCGTCCAGCTCGGCCAGGTAGGCGTGGAAGCGCGGCTGCTCCCCGAAGCCGTCGCGGCGTAGCCGCTCGCGGGCTTCCGCGTCAGGGGGCTCCAGCTTCTCGTACTCGGCCAGCGCATCGACGAGAGAGATGAAGCGTTCGAAATCGGCGGCCGTGGCCGGACGAATAGAGGTCATTCCGTCCGCTCGAAGGGAGTCTGGAAATCGAATTACGAATTACGAATTACGAATTACCAATTTTGAATTTCGAATTTTGAACTGAAGATTCCCATTCGCGGCGAATCGTGTTCTAACAGCGGAGCCGGACGCGAGCTCGAATCCGTAATTCGTAATCCGTAATTCGTAATTCGTAATTCAAAACTCAAAATACAAAATTCAAAATTCTTTGTCGGCCGCCCATGCCCGCCACGTGTCCTCTGCCAATCCCACCGTCACCTCGGTGCCGCGGCGGACCAGAGGGGTGCGGAGGAGGAGTGGATCTTCCACGAGGAGAGGGAGGATCCGGGATTCGGGGAGGTGGGCGACGTGCAGCCCTCGATTGCGGAACTGCTTGGAGTCGCGATCGAGCAGCGCCTCCGGCCCGAATCGGCGCGCGAAGCGCTCCAGCTCCCGCAGAGAGGCGGCCTTCCGCGTCAGGTCGACGTAGTGGATCTCGGCCCGTCGCTCCTTGAAGAAGCGCAGCGCCTTCTGAGTATTCCTGCACTTCGGGGTTCCGAAGATCTGGACGTTCATGCGCGCAAGCCCTCCCTGACCGGACCGACTCGAGCCATCCGCGCGACTACGCCTTCCACTGCTCCCCAACAACGCTCCAGGCCAGGATCACGTTGACCGGAAGGATCAGTGCGATGACCTCACCGTTGACCTGGTCGATGCCGGGAAGCAGTTGGAGGACGAAGCCCAGCAGCGAGAATCCGGCCAGGGCGATGGCCGCGTACTTCGTCGGACGCCGGGCCCAGCCAACCCCGTACACCGCGGCAGGAATCAGCACGGTCAACAGCAGTGCGATCGGGTCGAACTGGAACAGATTCTCGTTCCGGTGTGCCGCCACGTGGTTGGTGAACGCCCAGAGCCCGACCAGTAGAGCACCCCCGACCCCCACCAGCAACGACCAGAGGCTGCCCAGCGCGGCGAAGCCAAAGCGCCCGATGGCGCTACGCCGGCCCAGCAGCGCCAGGCCCCCGATCACCGCGGCCACCACCAGCCCGATCGCCAGGAAGCCGAGCGTCCAGGCAGGCGGCGCCTGTCGATCCGGCCCACGCCCGACCGCCTCGTAAAGAACTCGCTCCGAGCGGACCAGGGGACGCGGATTCCCCTGCTCGTCGGCCACGGTGAGCTCGCTCACGCGTTCGCGCACCTTCTCCGGCAGGAACATCTCCTCCCAGGCGTCGATCGGTCGGTCCGCGGCCGGGCCGAGACCGGCATTCAGCGCCGCGTAGACGATCGGTAGCCCGGCCATCAAACGCCGACTGTGCCAGCGGTAGGTGGTACCGGTCTCCACGCCTTCGGTCGCTTGGCGAAGCCGGCCCCCGAGTACCCGGTCGAGTGCATCGCGGATGCGCGTGGAGCAGTTGTCCCGGAAGTAGTCGTACAGGTACTCCCTGTTCTCCGGAAGGGCGTTCCACTCCAGGAACCGCGCCAGCTCCGCCTTCTGCGGTCCGGTGAGCGCCAGCTCCTGCGCGACCACCGTGCGGTTGAGGTAGCCGTACTGGTACAGCGTCAGCTCCATGTCGGAAACCGCGAGCTGGTACAGCCAGTTGCCCTTGATGAAGCGGCTCCAGTACCCCGGCGAATTGAAGTCGAAGACGCCGTAGTTGTAGACCCGGTCGATCCCGCGCAGCTCGTCTCGGATCCAGAGCGCGTTGTGCCCGTACTTTTCCCACACCGCGTCCCCCGTCCCCATGGTCAGGAGGTAGACGGTGAGGTGGTCCCCTTCTGTCTGGGCAGCCAGTTCGGCGCGCCCCCCGGCGCCGAGCAGCGCGAACAGCAGGGCAATGAGGATGGGAAGTTTTTTCGCCACGGGAGCAACGGGCTGGGTTGAAGCCGATTGTTCGGGGCGACAAGGTAGGGTGTTAGGGCGGAAGGCGCTAATGGAGGCAGGGAGTCAGGAGTCAGGAGTTAGAAGGTAGGAGGTAGGAGTTGAGGCGTCAGAGGGTGAAGAATGGAAGTTAGAAGCCAGGAGCCAGGAGCCAGAAGCAAGAAGCCAGGCACCAGAACTCGCATCTTCTGGCACCCGGCTTCTCCCTCCTGACTCCTAACTTCTAACTCCTAACTCCCTGCTTCTGGCTTCTGGCTCCTGGCTTCTTGCTCCCTGCCCCGTCTCCACCAGCCAGCCTCAGCCGTCAAACCCTCCCTTCCTCATCATATCCTCGAACAACCCGAAGAGCTGCGGATCGAACATCTTCTCCGCGTCGCGCTGCATCAGCGCCAGCGCCTCTTCGCGGCTGTACGCGGGGCGGAAGCTGCGAGGGCTCGTGAGGGCATCGTAGACGTCCGCCAGGCTCACGATGCGGGCCGAGAAGGGGATCTCCTCTCCCGCCAGCCGATCCGGATAGCCCGTGCCAGCCCACTGCTCGTGGTGGCTGCGCACGATCGGCCGCACCTCGTCGGGGAAGTCCAGCTGCTTCGCCATCGAGTCGCCCATGATGGTGTGCACCTTCATGAGCTCCCTCTCCTGCTCGTTGAGGTCGTCCGCCTTGCGGAGAACTTCCTCCGGGACCGCCATGTTACCCAGATCGTGGATGAACGCCCCGACCCGCAGCCAGGTCAGATCCCAACCGGTCATCCCCACTTCGCGCGCCAGCTTGGTGGCGTAGTCGGCCACTCGCTGGGCGTGGCCCACCTGATACGGATCCTTTGCTTCCGCCAGGTTAGCGCCCCACCCCTTCACTGCCGGCAGATACAGCTCCTTCAGACGCTCGAGGCGGCGCTCGATGTCCAACACCTCCCGTTCGGCTTTCAGCTGCCGGAAGAGCTGCAGGGAACGGTTGAGATAGAGCACGCCCTCCTGCTTGCGCTCTTCCTCCAGGTGCAGCAGCGCCCACTCCAGCTGCGTTTCCGCCTGCAGCAGTCGGTTCTGGCAGGCCTCCGCCATCCCCAACGACAGGGCAAAGTGGGTGTCCGACTGCTCCGGCTTACCCGTCTCGCGGTACAGGATCCCGTAGAACTTGTACGCTTCCGCGATCGCGCTCTTCGTGCGCAGCCGATGGAAGATGTGCAGCGATCGATCTACGCTTTCCTGCGCCGCCTGAAAGCGACGCCGCTTCAGGTGCAGCTCCGCCCGGTTCAGCTCGATCCGGCCGGTCATCACCGCATCGCCGGTGCGGCTGGCGATGTCGCTCGCCTCCCCGAAGCAACTGTCCGCCGCGTCCCACTCTGCCAGGTCCACGTGCGCCATCCCCATGTTCATCAGCGCACGCGTGGCCGAGAAATCATCTCCCAGCCGGCGGTACCGATCCAGGCTCGACCGGTAGCTCAGCAGGGCCATCGCCACGTTCCCCTGAATGTTGGCGATGATCCCCAGGTTCATGTCGATGAGAGCCACCAACCGCTCCTGACCTACGTCCTCCGCGATCCCGCGGGCTTGCAGAAAGAGATCCGCTGCCAGCTCGAGGTTGCCTCGCAACAGCTCCACCCCGGCCTGGCTCACCAGCGCCGAGCCTACCTGCTCGCGCAGACCGGCAGCCTCCGCCACCGTTCGGCTCGCCTCGAATCTTTCCCACGCCCCTTCGAGATTGCCGCGCTCGGCCTGCACGGTGCCCATCCACCGCAGCAGGTCGGCTCGCGTTTTCTCCTCGCCCTCGGAGGGCAGCATCTGGAGCGCGGATTCGAAGTGCGCCAACGCCTCGTCCCACGCCCCGGTCCGCTGGGCTTCCCTCCCGGACTCGATCAGGGCTTGCAACATCTAACGCTCCTCGTCAGAGGCAGTGCAAGGAAGTACAGCGGTGGTCTAGAACAGCCCGCCCAGCAGTCCTCCAAGCAAGCCGGTGACGGTCCGCGTCAGGTTGGGCCAGCCGATCCCGTACTCCGAGAAGTGCCGCAGATCGGTGCCCACCCAGCGATCGTAGTAATTCACCATCGAGGGGAGCGGCTCGACCTTCTGATCGGGCCGGATGTACATCACCTGCAGCCCGTTGACCTGGCTCGACGAGACGTTGCGCGCCCCCTCGTAGCTGAGCATCAGCCGCACGGGACGCCGGAAGCCGAGACGACCGACGTCGTTGTCCCCGTGGCGCGAAGCGGTCAGGTGGAGACGCACGTGATCGCCGTCCTCCTTCACGATCCGGAACTTCGTATCGGCGGTAACGGCGCCCTGCGGGACGAGCAGCAGGTGCTTGCCCAGCGCCAGCGTCCCGCCCGCCGGGCCGATGATCGCTTCCACCGAGCCAACCGACTCCTCGGTCTCGGCCACGACCGTGTAGCCGTTACCGAACTTCCAGCTCAGAAGGATCTGCTCCTCCTCGTGCTTCGGCTCGAGCGTCAGGCCGGAGTCGGCTTGCTCGCACCCTCCCAGGATCGCCGCCAGGGCCAACACGGCCAGCGAGGATCGGCGCATCCACTTCGATGCTTTCATCTTGTCTCCCTGTCTCTGAAAATGTCGACCAGCGTTTCGGCGAAGGAGGAGAGAACGTGCCGTGCTCGTCAATGAAATCGCCCCGGGAAGTGCAACCCCGGCATGACCTTCGGGAAGCTCGGCGGTGAACGGCCAAAGTTTCCCTGCATGCGATTATCGGCAGCGGCTCTGAAAACTTTAGTGAGGGGATACCGTGGGAAGGGCGGTCAGCGCTGTGCCTCAGCGGGGGTACCGAGGACCTCGCGGACGCGGCGGAGCAGGATGTCCGGCGTGAAGGGTTTCTCCAGGAAGGCCACACCCGATACCAGCACGCCATGCTGGCTGATTGCTTCATCGGTGTAGCCCGACATGAAGAGAACACGGAGGTCGGGATGTGTCTTCTGCAGCGCGTCGGCGAGCTCGCGGCCGCTCATCCCCGGCATGATGACGTCGGTCAGGAGCAGGTCCACGGGTTCCGAGCGGTTGGCCATGATCTCCAGCGCCTCCTGCCCGTTCTCCGCCTCGAGCACCGTATAGCCCATCCGGTCGAGCACGCGACGGACCAGCACGCGAACCGCCTTCTCGTCTTCCACCAGCAGGACCGTCTCGGTGCCTTCCACCAGGCTCGATTCGAGGCGCCGCTCCGGTACCGGGACCTCCTCGTCCACCAGAGGAAGGTGGATCCGGAACTCCGCCCCCTCTCCCGGCTCGCTCTCCACCGTGACGAATCCACCGCTCTGCTGCACGATGCCGTAGACGGTCGAGAGGCCGAGGCCGGTCCCCCGCCCCTGGTCCTTGGTGGTGAAGAACGGCTCGAAGATCCGTTGCTGGATCTCGCGCGTCATTCCCGACCCCGTGTCCCGCACGGAGAGAACGGCGTACCGGCCGGGTGCCGCCTCGCCGTGGCGCTGTGCCTGCTCGGGAGTGATCTCCTCGTTCCAGGTGCGGATCGATAGCCGCCCGCCGCTCGGCATCGCATCGCGGGCGTTCACCACCAGGTTGAGAAGGATCTGCTCGATCTGTCCGGGGTCGGCGCGGACCTGCCCGAGGTCGGGCGCACGCTCCGTGATCAGCTCCACGTCCTCCCCGATCAGGCGCCGGAGCATCTTCTCCATGTCCTTGACCGAGGAGTTCAGATCCATCACCCGCGGCTGGAGCACCTGCTTGCGGCTGAAGGCCAGGAGCTGGCGCGTGAGGGAGGCGGCGCGATTGGCCGCGGCCTGGATCTCGTGGGCGAAGGGATAGCGTGGATCGCGCTGATCGAAATCGAGCAGCAACAGCTCCGTGAACCCTTTGATCGCGGTGAGCAGGTTGTTGAAGTCGTGAGCGACGCCGCCGGCGAGCCTGCCGACCGCCTCCATCTTCTGCGCCTGCAGCAGCTGCTCGCGGCTCTCGTGCAACTCCTCCTCCGCCTGACGGCGCTCGGTGACGTCACGGGAGTTCACCACCACACCGGCCACCGCCGGGTCGTCCAGCAGATTCTCGCTCACCGACTCCAGCACCCGCCAGGAGCCATCCCGATGCCGCACCCGGGCTTCGACGGGCTGCGTGAGGTTGCCGCTGCGGATCGCCGCGTTGAAAGCCTCCCGCACCCGCGCGACGTCTTCCGGATGGATCAGGTCGAAGTAGTTGCGGCCCAGCAGCTCGTTCGGCTCGTAACCGAGCAGGCGGCGAACGGAAGGGCTGTCGAAGAGGATGGCGCCTTCCGCGTCGAGCACAGTAATGATGTCGAGGGCGTTCTCGATCAGGGACCGGAAGTGTGCTTCGCTGCGGCGGAGCGCCGCCTCGGCCTGCTTCTGCTGCGTGATGTCGCGCGCCAGGGTGGAGAGGAACTCCACCGTCCCCCCGGGCGATTTGTGCGCGAGCATTACCTGCGAGGTGGGGATCTCCCGGCCATCGGGCGCTATCAGCATCGTCTCGCCCGACCAGACCCCATCGCGGATCGCGGTGGGGATCCCTTCGCGTAGAAGCAGATCGGTGACCGGTTGCGGGAAGAGGTCGGTCACCGTGACGGAGGAGAGGTCGTCCTCGGGCTCCAGTCCCGCGACGCGGCGGAAGGCGCTGTTCACCGCCAGCGCCCGACCGCGCGGGTCGAAAAGGGCGATGAAGTCGGGAGTCGCTTCCAGGAAGGTCTGCAGCCGCCGCTGCGACTCCATGGCGTCGCGCACGGCGGTGATGTCGCGGGCGTTCACCAGGATCCCGTCGACCGCCGGGTCGTCCAGGAGGTTCCGCGCAGTGACCTCGAAGGTGCGCCACGAGCCGTCGTGGTGGCGCAGGCGGCACTCGATCGGCTCGCGACATTCCTGGCCGCGCAGCACGCGCGCCAGACCCTCCATCACGCGCGGGGCATCCGTGGGATGGGTCAGTGAGAAGGTGTTCTGTCCGACCAGGTGTTCGGGGTCGTACCCGAGCACCCGCTCCACGGAGGGCGTGACGTAGACGAGGGTGGCCCCCGGCGACAGGATCGCCAGGAGATCAGTGGAGTTCTCGACCAGCGAGCGGAAGCGGACCTGCCGCTCCTTCTCGTCGTCGCGGTGCCGACCACGCTCGGCCAGGGTGGGCTCCGCCAGGAGAGCCAGGTCATGGAGCAGCTCGATCTCGTCCGGATCCCACTCCCGCCGCTGCCGATCGGCCACGCCGAGCACGCCGAGCCTTTCGCCGACGGCGTCCAGGATCATCACGGCAGCGGCGGAGGCGACCTCGATGCCTGCGTCCGCCAGCTTCTCTTGCAGGCCACGCGAGATCAGGTCCTCAGGGTGGACCTGACCGTTCGCGGACGCGGCGGTACTGCCCAGAAGTTGGACGAGCGTGCTCTTGGCTTTTCGGCCCAGCGGCTCCTCCAACCCCCAGCAGGAGGCCAGCGACAGCCTCTCCCCCTCCTGCACCGCCAGCAGACCGACCGGCGCGGAGAGAGCGCGCGCGGCCGAGCGCGCCAGTCCGTGCAGCACGGGCGCACCGGGACCGCCGTCCGCAACGCGGCTGGTCGATGAGCGTCTGTGCTCGCGGTCGGAGGAGTCTATCGGTGGCACTGCCCCTGGCAGTAATGGTGTAACAAACTCGCGCCAGTCCGCTCCCGACATAGACGCCTACCGGAGTCTCGGCAGAAACCCCTTCTCTCTGCAACGATTCGAGTTACGTCGTTTCGGGGCCACGCACGGCGGGAACCGGGAGGGGTTCTGCTGCGGAGGACGGCTAGCGCAAGGTAATCCCCGCCGCCAGGCGAAGCAATCCTCGACGTGACTGTGATTTGCGCGTCCTGGACACGAACTGCTCCCCTTCCCTCGAGGTCGCGCCGATGCTTCAGTGACGCAGCCCTACAAGTGCGGTGCATGCGGTCAATTCGGGGCTCCGGCCCTGGCGAGGTGGCCTCCTGTGTGCGAGACTGGCAGGAGCACGGCCGTACCACGACCCGATCCAATCTCAGCATGTCCCAGTTTTTTCGTGGACGTAGCGATTCCGACACCAACTCGAAGCTGGAGCGGGAGCTCGCCTCGCTCGAGGAGCAAGCGCGAAGCGCCTCACCGGGGTACGAGACGCAGTTCCTGAATCGCGCCGGGAACCTCTGTGTCGAGGCCGGGATGCCGCAGCGGGCGCTGGCGTACTTCGGCCGCGCGATCGACGCCTACCTCGAGTCGGGTCGCTTCAGCGCCGCGGAGGTGCTCTGCCGCAAGGTCCTCCGCATCTCGCCGGAGGCGGTGCGCGCGCGCTGCACGCTGGCCTGGCTCGCCATTGGCAAGGGAATGCGGACCGAGACGGAGGAGGAGATCGCCGACTACGTGCGCGCGGCTCAACGCGCCGGCAAGGAAGGGCTCGCCGCCCGCCAGCTGGTGATGATGGCCGAGGCCGCGACCCGTATTGAGCTGCGGGAGCGGCTGGCCGAGCACCTGGTGGAGCTCGGCGCGGACGTGGACGCCGACCGCGTGCTGGGCCTGGTTTACGCCGAGCGGAACGGACTGCGGCCCCCTCCGGCCCAGGACGAGGGGAAGCTGTGGGCCAAGCTGCTGCGTGCCGCGCTGATGGGGCCGCAGGAGCTCAAGGAGCAGCAGACCGGCCCGGCGGAAGACGGGGAGGACGCTGGCGAACCGGGCGCCACGTACCTTCCGGCGCTCGGAAAGGGCGAGGGCGAGCAGAGCTGACCACCGGTAGCAGGAGCGATCATCGTGGCGCGTCAGACGTTGGCTTCCGACCTGCTGCAGAACCGGGTGCTGCTGGTCACGGGTGGCGGCTCGGGGCTCGGGTTTTCGATGGCCCGGCGCTTCCTGGAGCTCGGCGCCCGCGTGGCACTGGTCGGCCGGAGCGAAGATCGGCTGCGCGAGGCCGCAGAAAAGCTCGGGGGTAGCCCGGAGCGTGTGCACGTCCAGCCCGCCGACGTGCGTGAGCCGGATGCGGTCGAGGCGGCGGTGGGGGCGATCGAGTCTGCTCTCGGCGCCATCGACGGAGTGGTCAACAACGCGGCCGGCAACTTCCTCGCCGCCACCGAGGATCTCTCTCCCCGCGCCTTCGACGCGGTCGTTCGCACCGTGCTCCACGGGACCTTTCACGTCACCCTGGCGGTCGGCCGCCGCATGATCGAGCGGCAAAGCGGCGGAGTGATGCTGAACATCACCACCACCTACGCGTGGACCGGGTCCGCCTTCGTGGTCCCCTCCGCGGCCGCCAAGGCCGGCGTCCTCGCTCTGACTCGATCGCTCGCGGTGGAATGGGCAACCTACGGCATCCGCGTGAACGCCATCGCCCCGGGGCCGTTCCCCACCGAAGGGGCCTGGCAGGCCCTCATGCCCACGCCCGAAGTGGAGGAACAGGCCCGGGCGCGGATTCCCATGGGGCGCTTCGGAGAGCACCACGAGCTGGCCGACCTGGCCGCGTTTCTGCTCTCCGACGCCGCGCCGTTCATCAACGGTGAGTGCGTGACCATTGACGGTGGGGAGTGGCTCGCCGCCGGCGGCGAGTTCAACCACCTGACTCGATTGCCGCGCGACCAGGTGAAAGCGGTCGCCAGACGGATGCGCAGGTGATGGTAAGGACGGCGGCCATTCTCGCCATCGGCGACGAGATCGTTACCGGAACCACGATCGATACCAACTCGCCGTTTCTGGCGGATGTTCTTCGCCAGATCGGCATCGACCCGATCGGCGGCTTCTCGGTGGCTGACGACGAGCAGCGCCTCGCACGCGCACTGGAGCGCGCCCTCGAGGACGCGGACGTGGTGTTGAGCACCGGCGGGCTGGGGCCCACGGTAGACGACCTCACCACTCAGGTGGTCGCACGCGTCGCGGGGCAGGAGCTCCGCACGCACGCACCCTCCCTGCGGCGGATCGAGGAGCGCTTCCGCGATCGCGGCCTGGAGATGCCCGCCAACAACGCCAAGCAGGCGCTTCTGCCGGAACGGGCGACGGTCATCCCCAATCCGATCGGCACCGCCCCCGGCTTCATCTGCCCGGTCGAGCGCGGGGCCGGCACGCGGTACGTGATCTCGCTGCCCGGGGTTCCCGCCGAGATGCGCGCGATGGTCACAGAGACGGTCATCCCGTGGCTACGGGAGCGCGCCGGTGAAGTGCGCTTCGCCAGCCGGACCTTCAGCACCTTCGGGCTCTCCGAATCCAAGCTGGACGAGTTGCTCGCCGGAGTGGTCTCTCCAGAGGAGGCGCGCCTCTCCTTCCGGGCCGCCTTTCCCCGCGTCCAGGCGCGCCTCACGGTCTCGGGCACGGACGAGCGCGCGCTGGAGGAAAGGCTCGACGCCCTGGAGCAGCGAGTGCGGGAGCGGCTGGGCCCGGCGATCTACGCGGTGGGAGACGTGGGCATGGAAGAGGTCGTCATCCGCCTCCTGACCGAGCACGGGCTCACGCTGGCCGTGGCCGAGTCGTGCACGGGCGGACTGATCGGTCACCGACTCACCGACGTGCCGGGCAGTTCGGCGGCCTTTCTGCTCGGGGTGGTGGCCTACGCGAACGAGGCGAAGGTGCAGCTGCTTGGCGTCCGCGAGGAGACGTTGCGGCAGCACGGGGCGGTCAGCACCGCCACCGCGGAGGAGATGGCGGCCGGCGCGCGGGGCGCGGCAGGCTCCTCCCTGGGGCTGGCGACCACCGGCATCGCGGGCCCCAGCGGTGGCACGCCGGAGAAGCCGGTGGGGACCGTGTGCGTGGCCCTCGCGTGGGAAGGCGGACGCTGGTCCCGGCGATTCGATCTGGGCGCGCGGGACCGCAGCTGGATCAAGCAGATGACCGCCCAGCTCGCCCTGGACCGGGTTCGCCGTTGGATTCTGGGGGAGCGTTCCCCCGGCGAGTGAGACGGTCCGGCTTGCCTCCGCTCGATTGGACGGAGGCGCCGCCCTCGCCTATCTTCCGGGCGAAATCGACCGCTCACTCAATGCTTCCGCCATGACAGCGTTCCAGGGAACCGTACTCGTCACCGGCGCCAGCTCCGGGATCGGGGAGGCCACCGCTCGCGCCTTCGCTGCCGCTGGCGCCCGCCTGATCCTGTCCGCCCGCCGGGTGGACCGCCTCCAGACTCTCGCCACCGAGTTCGCCGAGCGCCACGGCACCGAAACCCACATCGTGAAGCTGGACGTGCGCGATGCCGGCGTGGTCACCCGCAAGCTCGAGGATCTCCCGCCTGAATGGGCCGCGATCGACGTGCTGGTCAACAATGCCGGCCTGAGCCGCGGCCTGGACAGGATTCACGAGGGGAGCATTGCGGACTGGGACGAGATGATCGACACCAACGTGAAGGGGCTCCTCTACGTTACGCGCGCGGTGGTCCCGGGGATGGTCGAGCGCGGCAAGGGCCACGTCATCAACATCGGGTCGATCGCGGGGCATGAAGTCTACCCCGGAGGGGCCGTCTACTGTGCCACCAAGCACGCGGTCCGCGCCATCACGCAGGGGCTGCGAATCGACCTCCTCGGTACCGGAGTTCGCGTGACCTCGATCGACCCGGGCATGGTCGAGACCGAGTTCAGCATCGTTCGTTTCCACGGCGATCGCGAGCGCGCGGCCCGCGTCTACGAGGGGATGCAGCCGCTCACCGCCGAAGACATCGCCGACGCGATCGTCTACGCCGCTACCCGCCCCGCCCATGTCAACGTGGATGAGGTAATGGTAATGGCCACCGCGCAGGCAGGGGCGACGAGAGTCCATCGCAGGAGCACCGGTGAGTGATGGGTCGAGGGGATAGGTAGCCGAAAGCCCATTGCCGATGTTCTACCTGCGCGTCGCGCTGTCCCTGCTCGGCTTCGTCGGCGCCTCGATCTACGCCGTCTTCATCGCCCTGGTTCGGCGCGACCGCTCCCGCGTGGCCTACGACTACGCGCGGGCCATGGTAAAGCTGATGCGACCGCCGCTCGGCGTGAAGGTGCAGGTCGAGGGGCGAGAAAACATGACCCGCCAGCGGCCCTGCATCTACATCGCGAACCACCAGAGTGCCTTCGACGTCCCCGTGCTCGCCGAGCTCCACCTCCCTGACACGGTGGTGGTTGGCAAGAAGGAGCTCGCGCGGATACCCCTCTTCGGCTGGCTCTACAAGGTGACGGGGAACGTGCTCATCGATCGGTCCAACACGACTCACGCGGTCGGGCGGCTGCGGGAGGCGGAGGTGGCGATCCGCGAGCGAGGCGTCTCGGTGTGGATCTTTCCCGAGGGCACGCGCGGCCGGCTGCCCGGTCAACTCCTACCGTTCAAGAAGGGGGCGTTCTACATGGCGGTGGCGACCGGCGCGCCGCTGGTTCCCGTGGTCGTGGGGCCGGTCAGCGAGGTGTTCGACCTGCATCGCCGGATCGCCCGGCCGGGGACGGTGTCGGTACGCGTGCTGGCGCCGATTCCCACGGAGGGGCTGGGGGATGCGGACGTGGGCGAGTTGATGCGGGTGGCACGCGAGCGCATGGAGAAGGCCCTCACGGAGCTCTCGAGCGGGCTCGCACCCCGGACCGTCCCCGCCAAAGGTGTGAGGCCGGAGCTTCCGGGCTGAGAGCCGGCCGGTAAGCGCCGGCGCAGTCCCCGCTCCAAGGACACTCCGGGGGTCGGCGGTGACTATTCCGAGGACGGGGAGATGCGATCCGGTTCGCCAGACTCGAGGCGCCGTTGCCCCGCACGGGAGAAGGCCTCCTGGATCGCCATCTCCATGACCGGGGGGACGGGGCCGCCGGTATACGCCGGGAGCGCGGCGACCTCGCGCGCGGATAGGCCCTCGACCCAGGCGTCGTTTCCGCGCTCGCGCAAGTCGATCATCTCCAGCGGCACGAGCACGTGGCGGTCGTCGCGCAGCCGGTAGAGATCCTCGTGCACGTCGACGTCCACGTAGCGCACCTTGAGCGCGGTGGGATCGACCAGGAGCTGCGAGATCACTCCCACCCGCTCCCCGTCGGCTCCGAAGACATTCCAGCCCTTCAGGTTCGGCGCGCCCTTCTCCAGCTTGAACTCCTTCGCGTCGGAGAGCGGTACGACCCGGCTTTCACCCGCCGGGGCACGCCAATCGTGCGCATCGGCGTCGTACACCGCCGGGAAGGCGCGCGCCAGCTCGCTGACCATCTGGCCGTCGAGCGGTCGCGAAGGATCGTAAGGGGGCAGCGAGCTCAGCCCGCCCCGCGCCCAGGAGTCGAGCAGCAGCCGCCGCTCCCCCCATTCCAGCCGCTCCTGGGGGATGAGCACATGCTTGCGCGGAAAGCCGAACTCCACATCCACAAAGCGGACCCTGCCGGTCGCGTCGATCAACAGGTCGGCTACCGTCCCGGCCTTCTCCCCCGAGCTGTCCACCACATCCCAACCGACGAACTCCCGCGTCCGGAAGATCTCCGGCAGGCCAGCGCTACCCTCGTTCATAGGGATGTCTCCTAGTCCGGGATCACCAGGGTTCGACCCAGCCTGACGAGGTCGTCTTCCATTTCGTTTGCCTTCCGGATCGCATCGGCGCTGACGCCATAGCGGCGGGCGATCCCGAAGAGGGTATCCCCGGGACCGACCGTATGGGTTCGTAGGCCGGGAATGCGTAGCACCGTTCCTGCGCGCAGACGCTCCGGGTCGACATCGGGATTGGCGGCCGCCAGCTCGCGCGAGGAGACGCCGTAGCGCCGCGCCAGCCCGTACCAGGTCTCGCCGTACACTACGCGATGCGTGCGCATCTCGGCGCGCCGAGGCTGCGTCGGCGTCTCCTCGCCGGCGTTTGCATCAGACGGCTCGTCGGCCTCATCGGCTGGGTCGGCCGCGTCGCCGTCGGTCTTGTCCCCGCCGTCGGTCGCTGACCCTGTGTCGCCTGCCTCGGCCCTGTAGGCAGCATCACCCTCGTCTCCGCCGGCGGCCTCCTCCTCGTCCTCACGCCCCTCCTCCGCACCACCCGCATCCTCCGCCGCCGCACCGCTTGGCTCGTCGGCGGCGACAACGACGGAGCTGTCGGAGGTCCGCTCCGTCACGCCGCGCGCCAACACGGTCATGCGGGAACGGATCCCTTCGCCCTCCTCCACCTCCACCACCGCCGCTGTCTCGCCCGAATCGGCGGCCACCTCGAGCTGGCTCCTCCGCACGACCACCGCGCGCTCCTCCCGCTCGGCCGGCCGGCCGCGGCTCTCTACCGCGAAGGGCGTGGCCCAGCGCTCCTCCAGGTCAGACGCGCTCGGGGATCCACTTCTCTCGCCGGGCTCAAAGTCCCAATCGATGGCGTCGTCCGCCGTGGGGCGCGCCGGGGCCTCCCTTACCCCCGACGAGCTCTGCCCGGCCAGCGTAGCTGGCGACGACAGTCCAAGCACGAGCACGGACGCCAACCCGGCGATCCAGCCAGCCATCGGCCGCTCTGACAACAGACGAATTCTCCCCACCAGCGGCTCCTTCATGGACTGCGATTCCACCTCTGCGGAGTAACGAACAACCTCGAACCCGAATAAT